>JBAXJV010000233.1:0-4806 GCA_037137675.1 bacterium
GTGACGCTGCTGACGCGCCGGGCCGACGGCGATCCGGCAAGCGCCGTGTTCTGGTCAAGCACCGGCGACGGCGCCTACACGATTGAAGAATCAACCCGGGAAGCCGCCGGTACGGATGTGGTGCTGCACCTGCGCGAGGGTCAGGACGAGTTTCTCGACGAGCACCGTCTGCGTCACATCGTCAAGACTTACTCGGATTATGTTTCACATCCGATTGTGCTGGCAATGCCGGCAGCGGGTAAGGCGGGCAGCGATGGCGCCGGGCCGGTCGAGGAGCAGACGCTTAATTCGATGAAGGCCATCTGGCGGAAAAATAAGTCCGAGGTAACGACGGAGGAATACGAGGACTTTTACCGGCACGTCAGCCATGCCTTTGATAAGCCGCTGCGGGTGCTGCACTTTGCCGGCGAAGGCGCCGCCGAATTCCGCGCCGTGCTTTTCATACCAGAGCAGCCCCCCATGGACCTGCTGCAACCGGAGCACCGCGGCGGAATTCAGCTTTACGTGCACAACGTGATGATCACCGACGACTGCCGTGAGCTCGTGCCGAATTATCTGCGCTTCCTGCGCGGAGTGGTGGACGCCAGCGATCTGCCGCTCAACGTCTCCCGCGAGATGCTGCAGGACAATGCCATCCTGCGCCGCATCCGCAGCAGCATCGTCGGGCGCGTGCTGAAACTGCTCGGCGAGATGAAGGCCAAGGAAAATACTGACTATCAGAAGTATTACAAGGCTTTTGGACGCTTGCTCAAGGAGGGTGTCTATCATGATCACGAGCACCGCGTGAAGTTGCTCGATCTGCTGCAGTTTGCCTCGACGCGACAGGACGACGGTACGCTCACCGACCTGAAATCCTATGTCGGGCGCATGCCGGCGGACCAGGCGGCAATTTACTATCTGGCCGCCGATTCGCTGGCCATGGCGGCCCACGCGCCCTGCCTGGAAACCTTCCGCGCACGCGGCTGCGAAGTGCTGCTGGGCGCCGATCCGGTGGATGGCCTCGTGCTACAGGAAGTCGGCAAATACGGCGACAAGCCTCTCGAAGCCGTGGATCGCGGCGATGTGGAGCTCGGCAGTCCGGACGAAAAAAAGGCGCGCGCCGACAAGCGTGACACACAGGCCCGCGAAGCGCGCGACGTGCTGGCCCTGCTGCGGGAACAGCTCAAGGGCGAGGTCAAGGATGTGCGCGTCTCGATCCGGTTGACCGAATCGGCCTGCTGCCTGGTGGCCGATGAAACGGCCCCCAGCGCCAGCCTGGCCCGCCTGATGCAGAGCATGCGCCCCGGCGAGGCGCCGGAGATTCCCAAGCCGATTCTTGAAGTCAACGCCGACCACGCCGTGCTGCGCCGCATGCAGGCTTTGTACGAGGCGCGCCATGACGATCCGCGACTGGCCGAGTATGCCGAGCTGCTGTACGGCCAGGCGCAGTTGATGGACGGCGCGTCGCTGAAGAATCCCACGCGCTTCGCCGGACTGGTCAGCCGCCTGATGGCCGGCGCAGGAGGCTGATGCCGGAAAACCTCCAATATGGACAGACAGCTTGAGAAAAGCCTTTCCGACCGCGCGGTGGCTATCGGACGCGAGGGAAATGCGGCAGGGTTCGCAGAGCTGATCGAATTGCTGAGGTCGTCTTTGGCCAACGCGCGGCGGCTGGCGGCGTCGGCGCTGGGTAAACTGGCATGGCTGGGCGTGAGTCAGCCACCGAAGGACTGCGTTGGATACTGGAGTGTCGGATGAAAGAAAACGAACGGTTATTGTATACCGCGTATGCGGCCGGGCCGTTTATCCTGTGCATTCGCAACCAGAAAGTCATCATGGACGCGGATCTTGCCCGTGTCTATGGCGTCACCACCAAGGTGTTGAACCAAGCCGTAAAGCGCAACAGGAACCGTTTTCCCGACGATTTCATGTTTCAAGTCACGGCGGCTGAAGCTGAAGAATTATTACGTTCAAGGTCACAATCTGTGACCTTGAAGCGCGGCCAAGGTGACATACAGAAAGTCATTGATGACGCGCGCGTTGACGGTAACCGGTCACAAATTGTGACCGGTTCGCAGAAGCACCGTGATCTGCGGTTCGCTCCCTTTGTCTTCACCGAGCACGGCGCCATTATGGCCGCCACAGTGCTGAACAGCCCGCTCGCGGTGCAGATGAGCGTATTTGTGGTCAGGGCGTTTATCAAGATGCGCGAGCAATTGCTGAACCGGGCCGAGATGGAAAAACGGCTGGCCGAGATCGAGAAAGGCCTGATGTCGCACGATGCCGCACTGCGCGACCTCTACGCGAAGATCCGCCCGCTGCTCCTGCCACCGCCCGACCCGCCGGACAGGCGGATCGGTTTTTCCGTGCGTGAGTCCGGCGCCAAATACCGGGTCAGGAGGAAAACGTGACGGTTTTGAAGCATGAATGTCAAAGCAGCGGCGCGGGTAGCGCCGCGCCCTCCCGCGCTTTGGGAGCGACGGCTGCCTCGCCGTCCGTTTTGGCGCGCATGATCGTGCGGCCGGGTGCGCCGGTTCGCGGGACGATTCTGGCGCCTGGCGACAAGAGTCTTTCGCACCGCATCAGCCTGCTGGCGTCACTTTGCGAGGGCGTTTCACAGGTGCACGGGTTTCTGCGCAGCGACGACACCGGTATTATTCTGGAAGCTTTGACCGCGCTGGGCGCAAGCTACTCCTGGCGCGGCGAGGTGCTGACAATTCGCGGCGGACGCTGGCGGGCGCCGGAGCGGGCGTTGGACCTTGGCAACTCCGGCACCGGCATGCGCCTGCTGGCGGGACTGCTGGCTGGTCAGCCATTCGCGACGACGCTGACGGGCGACCGCTCGCTTTCCTCGCGGCCCATGCGCCGTATTGCAGAGCCGCTGCTCCGGATGGGCGCCAAAGTTGAACTTACCGAACCCGCCGGTACGGCGCCGCTGCGCATTGCCGGCGGCGCGTTACGGGGCATCGAATACCGCACGCCCGTGGCCTCCGCTCAGGTCAAGTCTTGCGTGCTGCTGGCGGGGCTTTTTGCTGAAGGGCGTACGCGCCTGATCGAGCCGGCGCCCACGCGCGATCACACCGAACGTGTGTTGCGGGCGCTGGGCGTGGCGGTGCGGAGCGAGGGAACCCTGATTGAACTCGACGGGTGCGGACCTGCCGGGCCGCGTCTGGCGGCGCGGGACTGGACTGTGCCGCGCGACTTTTCCAGCGCGGCCTTCTGGATTGCCATGGCGGCGGCCTGGCCGGGCGCGCGGATGACGCTGCCCGGCATCGGGATCAACCCGCGGCGCGCAGCGCTGCTGGGGGTGTTGACCCGCATGGGGGCGCAATTGCGCGTAACGCCCGAGCCGGACGATGGCTGTGGTGAGCCGGTGGCGACGATTCAAGTGGATGGCGCTTTGCTGCATGGTACGGAGGTTGGCGGGGCGGAGATCCCCGATCTGATTGACGAGCTGCCGCTGGTGGCCGTGCTGGGCGCGCTGGCGCAGGGCCGCACGACGATTCGCGATGCTGCGGAACTGCGCGTGAAAGAGTCCGACCGCATCGCCTCCGTGGTGGACAACCTGCGTCGGTTTGGCGCGGAGGCTGAAGCGAACGCCGACGGCTTGACCGTGGAAGGGCCCCTGACGCCGCTCGGAGGTGTGACGATTTCAAGTTATGGTGATCATCGCCTGCCGATGGCCATGTCGCTGCTGGCGCTGCGAGCTGCAGGGCCGGTTGAATTTGAAGATGTAGGTTGCATGGCCAAGTCTTATCCGGAATTCTGGCGCGACCTCAGAGAGGTGGGCGGCAATGCCGGTTAATGTAATAGCGATTGACGGACCATCGGCCTCGGGCAAGTCCACCGTGGCGCGCCGCGTGGCTGCGGCGCTGGGGTGGATCTACGTGGATTCCGGCGCGGTCTATCGCGGGATCACCTGGCGTGTGATGGCGCTCGGCGTGGCGCCCGGGGATATGGCAGGCGCGGTTGCCGCGCTGCGCGGGATGGCTGTGGAGAGCGGCGTGGTGGAGCAGGCGGTGAAATTTACTTACGATGGCCGCGACCCGGGCGGAGCGATCCGTACCGCGCCGGTGGCCGAGCGGGTCAGCGAGATTGCCGCGATTCCGGAAATCCGGGTCGCCGTAACTGCCTGGCTGCGGGAAACGACCAGATTCGGGCCGGTTGTAATGGAAGGGCGTGATATTGGTTCGGTGGTTTTTCCAGACGCCCGTCACAAGTTCTATCTCGATGCGGACCCCCGGGAACGGGCCCGCCGCCGTGCGGCGGAGGGGCAGGGCGAGGATGGCGAGGTCAAGCGTGTACTGGGGGCGATCACCAGACGCGACGCCCGCGACAGCGGCCGCGCGACCGCGCCGCTGCGCGTGGCTTCGGGAGCCATTGTGCTGGACACCACCGGACTCGGCATTGAGCAGGTGACGGAGCGTATTTTGGATACCGTCAAAAACGCATGAACACTGGCTAGCCGGGTTGCCCGGACTCTGCGCTCACCGCTGCGCGCTGCGTTGCTCCCGAGGCGCTTGTGACCACATCCCCGATCCGGCCTAGCGATCTTTGGATGTTTTCAAATTCCCGCCCGAGCACATCGAAACGCACGATGTTTTCCGCACGCAATTGTTCGAGCGTATCACGTCGCTGGCGCAGCCCTTCCAGCTCCTCTTCGAGTTCGCGTACACGGAGCTGGGCCGACAGCAGCAACTCGCGCAGATGAATGATGCGCACTTCCTCATCGCCATTATCTACATCAAAATCGGCAATGTCCAAACCTTCCGGAATAGGCACCTGGACTTGCTCGCCGCAGTCCGGACAGGCGATTACCAAGCCAGC
>JBAXJV010000234.1:0-4791 GCA_037137675.1 bacterium
TGAAGACATTCAAGAAGATGGGGCGTGAACATTTTTGCATTGTCAATGCGTCGCCGGCTGTGAAAAAAATCTTTACCATTGCCGGTCTTGATGAAATGGTTAAAACAACCTGAACGCCAGAGCCTGGAAGAATATAATCTTTGTCAGTAGATTAGAAGGAGTTCTGAGATGGATATCCAACATAAAACTAATGATGGTTATGTCACGCTGTTGATCTCCGGCCGATTGGATGCAACATCTGCTGTGACAGCGGAACAGCAGATCGCCGGCGTGATTGATGGCGGCGCATCGCGGCTTTTGATAGACCTTTCCGGGTTGGAGTTTATCAGCAGCGCCGGGCTGCGGGTGCTGCTTGTTGTCGCTAAAAAAATGGCGCGTCAGAACGGTAAGATCGCCTTGTGCGGTTTGCAGAAGGCAGTCATGGACGTGTTTGAGATCAGCGGGTTTCTGTCCATTTTCAGGATTACCGCTGATAAAGTGGAAGCGGTCAGCTTTTTTGCGGAAACATGAGCGTTCGCCTGAGCCCTCGCCGTCGGGCGGGTGACAGACCGCTTCGATGCGCGGCAGGAACGATGTCAAGGACTTTGGTCTTGTCGATAGGCCTGATCTGGCTGGCGGTGTCAGGTGGCGCGGCACAATCCCCTGAATCAGTCAACCTGGTGCTGCACTGGCAGCATCAGTCGCAATTTGCCGGTTATTACATGGCCCTCGCAAAAGGCCTGTATGCGCGGGAGGGATTGGACGTTCGGCTTGTGCGTGGCGGACCGGACGTGCGCGGCGTGGAGTTGTTGCGGTCAGGGAAGGCGGACTTCGCCTCACTTATGTTGTCCAGCGCTATGGAAGAGCGTGCCCGGGGACTACCGCTTGTACATCTGGCGCAGATTGTGAACCGCAGCAACTTTCTGCTGGTGGCCTGGAGAAATCCCAGTCAAGGTCCGCCCATTCGCGAACTGGCTGATCTAAACGGGCAGAAACTGACCGTCTGGCTGGAGGATTTTCGCGCGCCCTATCTGGCGCTGTTTGCGTCGCATGGCGTTCGTCCGGTCATCCTGCCTCAATACTGCACGCTCTCGCTTTTCCCGCAGCGTGGCGCTGTGGCGTGCTCGGCCATGCGCTATAACGAGTACCACGTTTTGATGCAGAGCGGCATTCAAGCGGCGGATGTGCGGGTTTTCAGCCTGCACGAGCTCGGAATCCGGATGCCCGAAGATGGCCTATATGCCATGCAGGATGTCTGGAAGCAGCGGCCGGATACCTGCCGCAAATTCGTCCGTGCTTCACTTCAGGGCTGGCGTTATGCGCATGCGCATCATGATGAAACTATTGATGAAGTGATGAAGTACGTGCGTAAAGATAATCTGCCTGTCAATCGCATGCATATGGTTTGGATGTTACGCGAGATTCTGGCTTCTATATTTCCAGCGCCAGGCGACAGCTGGACTTTTGGTCGGCTTTCCCGCGATGCCTACGCTGAGACCAGAGCTTTGCTGACGCGCCACAGCGGCCTGCATACGAGCCCGGAATTTGACGGGTTTGTGACAGATGAGGAAGGTTTATGATCAACCTCCTTAATCGCTCTCTGGCGTATCGAATGTCTGCTCTGATTCTGCTTGGTGCCGGTCTGGTGCTGCTGCTGGTGCAGGGGGTCAGCCACATAGAGCAGCGTCGCCGGATGCTTGCCGACGCCGTGCAGCAGGGTAATACGCTGGCTGAATCTGCAGTATTTCAGATCGAAGTGCCGCTAGGCCGTGCCGAGTCAGTGGTGCAGCAAACCGCTGTTTTCCTCGCCGAAAAAGAAATCAGCCGGGCGGAAAGCGCCGGGCTGATACGCCGCACGCTCGAACGTAATCCGAATCTCCTTGGCATGGCCATTGCGCTCAACGAAAGCCCGGCCAGTCAAGGCGATTTTAAGATTCTGTATGGCTGGCGCACGGGCGGAACGATTCAGGTGCGGGACAGGGAAGCGCCTGCGTTGGATTACCAGCAGGACTGGTTTTATCTGCCCAATTATCTTAAGCGCCCGGTCTGGGTGGAGCCGTATTACGACTCCGATGCAAAAACTTCAATGGTGACCTATGCGGTTCCTGTCCTGCGCGCTGGCGAGGTCGTCGCCGTGGTCACTTGCGACCTTGCCCTGGAGTGGATTCACCAATTACTTGACGCGCTGCCATTGGGCGAAAGCGGTATGGCGCTACTGCTTTCACATCGCGGCACTTACATTTCGCATCCTGTGCGCGCCTTGGAAATGACCGAAACCGGCTTTAGCCTGGCCGAAGCGCAAGCGGATCCTGAAATGTCCCGTAACCTTTATCAGCTTGGTCTGGATATGCTGAGCGGTCAGCCGGGATACAAGCTGTTCAAGCGCCCCTTTGGTGATCAGATGGCCTACATGCATTACCGCCCGGTACCAGCCACGGGCTGGGCGCTTGGTCTGATGCTGCCTCAGGCGCAAGTCCTGGAGCCGCTGGTCCGGCTTAACAGAATCGGCGCATTGCTCGGTCTGGCTGGGTTGCTGCTGCTGCTGATCCCTGCATTGGGTATTGCCTGGTCGGTGGCACGGCCGCTGCGCCATCTGGCCGTTGCCGCCCATCGGCTGGCAGCCGGCGATTTTGATGCCCGGTTGCCGGAGCTTCGATCGCGCGACGAAGTAGCGCGGTTGACCGTCGCTTTCGATCAAATGCGCCATAACCTGCGCCGATACATTGCCGACTTGACTGCCACTACGGCGGCCAAAGAACGCATTGCAGGTGAATTGTCTGCCGCGCGCGAAATCCAAATGCGTATTGTGCCGAAACTGTTCCCTCCGTTTCCACATCGTCCTGAGATTGACCTCTATGCCATGTTGATTCCTGCGCGCGAGGTTGGCGGGGACCTTTACGATTTTGTGCTGCTGGACGAAGATCACCTATATCTTGCCATTGGCGACGTTTCTGGCAAAGGCGTGCCAGCATCGCTTTTAATGGCTGTTGGCAAGACCATGCTCAAATCCATCATGCAGAGCGTACGTGCGCCTGCCCGCGCCTTGGCGCAAGTCAACGAAGAACTCTCAGAAGACAATGAATTGTGCATGTTTATCACGATGTTTTGCGGCATTCTGAACCTCAAAACAGGCGACCTGATCTATGCCAACGCAGGACACAACCCGCCATTTCTGACGCGCCGTTCAGGTGCCATTGAGCGGCTGGACCAACCACCCGGCCCGGCACTGGGCGTCATCCCCGGCGCCTCCTATCATGATTGCAGTACCCGTTTGAACGACGGTGACCTGTTGGTCCTTTACACTGATGGCATCACTGAGGCAATGAATTCCACCAATCTCATGTTTGATGAAAACGGTTTGCTGGATCACATTCGTTGTGAGGGCCACCAAAGCGCCAGGCGTTTTCTTGAAAGCCTCGAACAGGCGGTCCACACGCACGCCGCCGGCGCGGAACAATCCGATGATATTACCGCCCTGGTTGTTCGTTACCGTGTTCCGCTGGCTGTTACAGCAGGATCAATACAGCCTGTTCTGGATTTTGAACGTCCCCCCGACGCTACGCTAAGACTGCATAACCGTCTAGCGGAGATGAATCGCCTCACCGTCTGGATTGATGCCCAGGGTATAGCCTTGCAGTTGCCAGAACCGTTATTGATAAGCCTCAACCTGGTGCTTGAGGAATGGATCGTCAACGTCATATCATATGCCTATGTGGATAAATCCGAACATGTGATCGAGGTGCGCCTCTGGCGTGATCAGGATGATGTGAAAATTGAAGTTGAGGATGACGGCAAGCCTTTCGACCCTACTGCGCAGGCTGCAGCGGACACTACGCTGGCGCTTGAACACCGCCAGATCGGAGGTTTGGGCATTCATTTCATCCGTAAAACTATGAACTATTTTGCATATCGTCGCGATCAAGGCCGCAATATTATCACCATGGTGAAAACCAACGGCGAGCAAGCTGTTTGTTAGCTTGGCGCCGGAAAGAGAGCATGCGATGCTTAAATTGTTGAAAAGTGTCTGGTTGGGCGTGGCGCTGATTCTCGTGGCGTCCGGGTTGTTGCTGTTTTCAGATCTTGACCGCCGGCAGGGTGATGGCCATCGGCGCCCGGAAAAAAAATCTTTGCCAAAGCTGGCTGTTATGCAGTGGGTCTCGACAGATCTGCTCGACAACACTGTGGCAGGCTTTGTTGAGGGACTGCGCAAGCAGGGATTTGAACACGGGCACACCGCTGACATCCGTTTTTTCAATGCCTCTGGTGATAACAGTACGGGCAACGTCATGGCGCGCGATCTGGCCGGCGGAACCTATAAAATGGTGCTGACCGCCAGCACGCTTGCGCTGCAGGCGGTAGCCAAGGCTAACTCGGCGGGACGCGTGGTCCATGTTTTTGCCGCCGTGACCGACCCCTACGGAGCAGGCGTCGGCATCACCGGCACCAAGCCCGATCAGCACCCGGCGCATTTGGTCGGCGCGGGCACTTTTCAGCCTGTTGAACGAGCCTTCCGGATTGCGCGCCAGATGAATCCGAAGTTGCGCAAGGTCGGCGTGGTTTGGAATCCCGGAGAGAGCAACTCCGAGGCCTGCGTCGGCAAGGCGCGGATTATCTGCAAAGAGCTCGGAATTGAATTGATCGAGGCCAATGCCAACAGTACCTCGGAAGTTCCGGAAGCCATTCGTTCAATTCTGGCGCGTGGTTCAGAGGTCGTTTGGGTGGGCGGAGACATAGTGGTCATTTCCGCTCTTAGCTCCATTCTTTCCTCTGCCAGAGCTGTGAAAATCCCCGTTTTCAGTAACGATCCGAGTG
>JBAXJV010000235.1:0-4771 GCA_037137675.1 bacterium
TGTGCGCCAACCACCGACGTCATTGCTACCGCGATCGCACCAGCAAATGCCCACTTTAATATCCGGCTCATTTCAGGACCTTTCGTTTTACGGTTAAGTGTCGCATGATGGTTGATTATTTTGAGCTACCACTGCTCAAATTAAACACCAGATACCCATGCAACTTTTTAAACAATACCTCAGTGGTGGCAAGCCAGTCAATATTTCTAACGCCTAACGTGCGCTGACCAAAAAGGCCCGCGCTTAATCGCGACAGACAAAATTGCAATATCCGCAGGATTGACGCCAGAAATGTTAGATGCTTGCGCAAGCGTGGCTGGGCGTATGCGTTTAAGTTTTTCGCGTGCTTCAAAGCGCAGCGATTTAATCGTGTCGTAATCTATCCAATCCGGAATAAGTTGCCCTTCCATCGTCCGCATGCGAGCGACCAGGGCGTGCTCTCGCACGATGTACCCTGCGTACTTAACCTCAACTTCCACCTCCAGCATAACCCGCTCATCCAGATTCTGCAGAGCGCCTGGCAAAGTACGATAAGTTATTTCAGGACAGCGCAGCCATTGCTCCAAAGTACATCCGTCGACATAGGTTGTTGATAACATGTTGATAGTCGAGGCAATTTCGTCCTTCATGCGGGCAAATGTAGCGCTTTCGTTCTTTGGTAAAACGCCGATTTCACCTGCTTTTGCTAGCAATCTGTAGATTGCATTGCCCTGCCGTAACATCAGCCGATTTTCTGATCGAGATGTGAACATCCGGTAGGGTTCCGTTGTTCCCTTCGTAACAAGATCATCAATCATAACCCCGATGTAAGCGTCTGCACGACTTAAGGTTATAGCTGACTGTCCAAGAACTTGCCGGGCGGCGTTTACTCCTGCCATAAATCCTTGCCCGGCCGCTTCTTCGTAACCAGTCGTGCCATTCACCTGTCCGGCAAAAAACAATCCAGACACCGATTTCAACTCAAGAGACAATGACAGCTGCGTAGGATCTATATAATCATATTCAATCGCGTAAGCCAATTTAGTGAACTCAGCATGCTCCAGGCCAGGAATAGAGTGAATTAAATCCAGTTGTACCGCTTCAGGTAAACTGTTCGACGTTCCGTTAGGGTAGATTTCATCTGAATTGCGACCTTCAGGCTCAAGGAAAACGTGATGCGACTGCTTGTCAGCAAATTTCACTATTTTGTCTTCAATCGAAGGACAGTAGCGTACGCCAGTGCCGGATATCGATCCTCCGTACAAAGAACTTTCTTCCAGATGATCCCGTATGATTGCGTGCGTTTGCTCGGTTGTGTGAGACAAATAGCACGGCAATTGACCAGATCCCGGGAACCACGGCTTTAAATCTGTCGGATGTTCCACGTGGAACAATGGCTCCAGTGATTGATCTGGATGTTCCACGTGGAACATCCGCCACTCTTCGCTGGCCGCCCACGAGAAGAAAGGCGGTGGATAAAGGCCTGGTTGAAGTTCCGTAGCACTGTAATTAATGCTGTTTTGCAGGAGTCGCGGTGGAGTACCGGTTTTAAGTCTGCCGATGGTAACACCCAATTTAACCAAGGATGCGCTAAATGAATCCGCAGATGGTTCGCCATTGCGTCCGCCTGGAAAAGATTGTTTTCCTATATGTATAACGCCACGCAGAAAGGTTCCGGCAGTAACAACCGCCGCCTTGCAAGTAATACGTAATCCAGCAGCAGTAATAATTGCGCAAATTGCCCCGGATTTTGTCTCAATGGTAGCTGCGACATCCTCTATAATAGTAAGATTGGGCTGTGCGTTGAACACGGACTGCATACGTTTAGAATATGCGGCTTTGTCGCATTGAACACGATTGGCTTGTACGGCGGGCCCTTTTTTTGTGTTGAGAACTCGAAACTGAATGCCGGTGTAATCTGTATTACGGGCCATTTCTCCGCCCAGAGCGTCAATTTCGAAAACAATGTGTGATTTGGCGATGCCACCAATGGATGGATTGCATGACATGCGGGCGAGTGCCGTTCGATCCATGGTGAGAATGGCGGTTCGTGCGCCGATACGGGCGGATACCAAAGCGGCCTCGCACCCGGCGTGTCCACCGCCGATGACAAGCACGTCGAAGTCGTAGTCCATTTATTTCCCTATGCAAAATCGGGAGAAGACGGCGTTTAAAAGCTCGTCGTGATAAGTACGTCCAGTGATTTCGCCCAAATTTTCGATGGCGCTTCGGAGATGATCAGCGGCAAAAGAGGCTTGTTCCGGAGTATCCGTCATGACTGTCTCTGCGCAATGCAGTTCAGCGATAGCCGCCTGGAGAAGTTTAGCGTGTCGCTCGGAAACTGAGGCATGGGACGACGTTCCGGGATTAACTTGGAGCTGTGTTAAGATAATCTGATGTAATGCAGTCAAGCCAAACCCCGTTTTAGCAGAGCATGCAAGAACAGCAGCCCCTGCGAAATGCAGCGCGGTTTCGTGGCGCTTCAAGTCTGAGACCCCTAAGTCATGCTTGTTGAATACAATGATACATTTTCCGGGCGATAGTCCGCCTAGTGCAGCGCGGTCGTCGGCAGTAATCCCGATCATGGCGTCCACAACATATAAAATCAGATCGGCGATTTGCAGGCAGTTTTGGGTACGGCGGATTCCCTCGTTTTCTACTTCATGAGATGTTTCGCGGAGTCCGGCTGTGTCCACCAGTCGTATGGGTAATCCTTGCAGCGCTAGCGATTCTTCAATTAAATCACGCGTTGTGCCTGGTTGATGGTGAACTATAGTTCTCTCTTGACCCAGAAGCAGGTTGAAAAGAGTGGATTTGCCTGCGTTAGGAGGACCGGCGATGACGACTAGCGCGCCTTCACGAAGAATCCGGCCTTCGTGCCATCCGGCAAGTAGCCGGTCAGCGGCGGCAATAACCGCTTGGATGCGCGCGGGAATGGCTTGAAGTACGGCTGCGGGTAGCTCGTGTTCGACAAAATTCAGCGTAGCTTCAAGATCGGCGGCCACAGTCAGGGCGCCATCGTATAGCTCTGAAAGTGCGCGGCTCAAACTTCCGTCGAGCTGCTCGCGTGCGGCGTTGGCGGCGGCATCGGAACGTGCGCAAATCAACTCCAGAACGGCTTCGGACTGGACCAGATCGAGGCGCCCGTTAAGAAATGCGCGCCTGGTAAACTCGCCCGGCTGGGCGGATCGGGCGCCGGCATCGAGTACCGCACGCAGAACCTGACGTGTGGCAACGCTGCCGCCGTGACCTTGTAATTCTATGGCATCTTCCCCGGTGTAACTATGGGGAGCGCGAAAGAGCAGCATTAACACGTCGTCCACAATGACTCCGCCAGCATCTACAATATAACCGTGCACGAAGGTGTTGGCAGGGCGGGCCGATGGTAGCAGGGCGCTAGGACGTGAAAGGTGAAATGGAGGAATGGCGGAATGATGCGCGGGAGGGGAAGTGCAAAAAACCTTGTCCGCAATGCTGAGCGCGGCGGGGCCGGAGAGGCGCACAATGCCAATCGCGGCCGCACCGGGAGCGGTGGCGATGGCGGCAATGGTGTCACTGTCTGTTTGATGAGTCATCGCTGCGTAGTCTATCCATTTCAACAGGGTCTGGAAAGCGGCGTGCACCTACTTACGCAGTATTTTGATATAGTTCCGCCACGCACAGCTAAAACAAAAGCTATTCCAGGAGAAAATGCATGTCCGTCAATTTTACGCAGCTCGCCGGGCAATATCGTTCCGCGCTTTTTAACGACATCGTTCCGTTCTGGCTTAAAAACTCCCCCGACCAGGAGCACGGCGGATTCCTGACTTCCCTTGATCGCACCGGCAAGGTGTATGACACGGACAAGTTCATGTGGCTTCAGGGGCGGCAGGTCTGGACCTTTTCCATGCTCTACAACCGGCATGATAAAAACAACGCCTGGCTTGAGATGGCGGCGCTCGGGGTGCGCTTCATGAAACAGCATGGACGCGATGATGATGGCAACTGGTACTTTGCGCTTACCAGGGACGGCGAACCGCTGGTGCAGCCATGCAATATCTTTTCGGATTGTTTTGCCGCCATGGGCTTCAGCCAGTACGCGCTTGCCGCAGGCGACGACGAAGCTAAATCAATTGCGTTGCAAACCTTTCATAACATTGTGCGCCGGCAGGTGAATCCCAAGGGACGTTTTTCCAAGGCCGGATCCGCCGCGCGCGCCACCCAATCGCTGGTCATGCCGATGATCATGAGCAATCTGGCCTTTGAATTGCGCTGGCTTCTGCCGGCCGATGAATTCGAAGCCGTGCTCGACTACGCCGTTCACAAAGTGCTCTCCATCTGCCTCGATAAGCAGCGCAAGCTGCTTTTTGAATCCGTAGCTCCCGATGGGGCGCATCTCGAAACCTTCGACGGCCGACTGATTTCACCAGGCCATGGCATCGAAGCTACATGGTTCATGATGGATGTGGGACAGCACCGCAACGAACAGGCCCTGATCGCTCAGGCCGTGGATGTGACCGAAGCCCAGAGGACGGATCTTCTTACGGATTTGACCAACAATTACGAGGCGAGCTTTTTCTACAAGGCGATCAGCAAACCGCAGGGCATCATCATCCTCACCGGACCGACGGGTTCCGGAAAATCGACGACGCTGATAGCCGCGCTCTACCAGGTGATCGATCCGACGGTGAATGTGCTCACGATCGAAGAGCCGGTGGAATACATCATCAAGGGCGCCCGCCAGTTAAAGATCGGCCCGAAGATGTCGTTCGAGGAATCCATACGCGGCATCCTCCGTCACGATCCCGATATT
>JBAXJV010000236.1:0-4769 GCA_037137675.1 bacterium
CCCTCGGTCACGTTAAACCGGCGGCGTAAACCGGCGGGAATAACCATGGTTCCCCGCTTTCCGACTTTGCTGACTTCAACAATCATTATGCGCATCTCTTTCAGATAGGCTGAATGTCTGATATTCAGGCGTAATCGTCAAGTCAATATTTCGCAATGTCATTATTTCGCAAAAATGAATTCCTCGCCCACTTAACGTCGATCGCGTCCCCGGCGCAGCATCCATCCATCGCGACATCAGAAAGGATTGTTCGGCGCATGGCGAGGCATTCACCGATGGGATTTGACTTGAAAACAACAATCCTGTAGAGCATGGTGGCGTCATGAACAAACAAGCAATTCAATGGCTATATGGCGAACTGCCGCAGTTGGTAGCGCAGGGGATATTGACGTCCGACGCAGATGCACGGCTGCGTGCTCGTTATGGACCGCTTGAGCCGGCGCGGCCAGCGCGGCTGGCAGTGATCATCTTTGGCGTGCTTGGTGCGCTACTGATCGGCGCCGGTATAATCCTGGTGCTGGCACATAACTGGGAAGGGCTTTCCCGGCCTGTGCGCGCCGGGCTTTCGTTCCTGCCGCTGGTGCTGGCGCAAGGACTCGCGGCATGGGTTATTTTCAAACGTCCGCAAAGCACGGCGTGGCGCGAGGGAGCGGGCACGCTGCTTTTCCTGATGATTGGATCGAGCATTTCGCTGGTTGCCCAGACGTACAACATCTCCGGCGATCTGCCACGTTTTCTCCTGACATGGGCGCTGCTCGGACTTCCGGCCGTTTATTTGCTCAACGCCGTCGTGCCCGCGTTACTCTACCTCTGGGGCATCACCGAATGGTCATGTCACCTGCGTTTCGAGGATGGCTTTGCTGCTGGCTACTGGCCGCTGGTTGCGCTGTTGCTGCCGCTGCTGGCGATCTGGATGCGCGCTGGTCGCTATCAAGTGCGCCCGACGCTGCTGCTCTGGGCGTTTTGCGTAAGCGTTACAGTTGCCGCTGGCGTAACGATCGAGCGCGTGCTGCCGGGGCTCTGGATCATGCTTTACGCAGGGCTGTTTGCTTTGATGTTTCTGGTAGGCGAATTCTGGTTCGCGAAAGCCGGGGGTTTCTGGGCACGTCCACTGCGCCATTTCGGGTCCGCCGGAGTGCTGCTGCTCGCCTTCATCTTTACCTTTGAATGGCCGTGGAGGGCGATCGGATTTGACTACTGGTATTGGGACCGCGTCCACGCTGCCGCGTGGCGCGCTATTCCCGATGCTGTGCTCGGCAGCCTGATTCCGATTACAGCCATCGTACTGCTCGGCATGACGGTGCGCCGTAAGACGCCGTTGGGACTGCTCTTCGGTCTTGCACCGATCCTCGCCATCCTCGGATATGCCCTTACAAGCTTGACTAAAACGCACGCGCCCGCCGCCGGCATTTTTAACCTTTACCTGCTTGTCGCCGGTTTATGGCTGCTGGTTACCGGCATCCGCGATGACAAACAAGGGCAGATGAATGTGGGCCTGTTGACCATCACGGCGTTGATTATCGCGCGGTTTTTCGATAGCGATCTGGACTTCCTGTTGCGTGGTGTGATCTTTATTGCGCTGGGAATCGCTTTTCTAGTCACTAACACCGTCATGCTGCGCCGGAAAGGAGCAAGCCATGCACAAGCGTAATCTGATTCTGCTAGGCCTTGTTGTTGTCGTTGCCGCGCAGCTTGCCGTGCCTGCGTGGATGATCATTGATCGCGAGCTGACCCTGCGCGAAGGATTTGTTTTCAAGTTCAAGACGCGCCCTGTTGACCCTGTTGACGCGTTTCGAGGGCGCTATGTCTGGCTGAACCTGGAGCCGGGCGTGGTCAAAGTTACGGACGTCAAACAATGGGGCTATAACCAGAAAGCCTTCGCCGTGCTCGGCACCGACAGCAACGGGTTCGCTACTGTAGAGCAGCTTGAACGTGTTGCTCCAGACGGTAAGGCTGCCGTGCCGGTCCGCGTGAGCTATCCCGGAGTTAAAGACGGTCAGGTCCAGATCAACTGGATGGGTCTGGACCGCTTCTATATGACCGAGCAAAAGGCGCCTGCCGCCGAAGCGGCCTATCGCGAGCACAGCCGCCGCACGAACCAGACCTGTCACGTCACTGTGCGTGTCCGGGGCAGGCGCGCTGTTCTGGAGAACCTTTTTGTTGAAGATCAGCCAATTCATGACTGGCTCAAAACCCACGCTCCAATTAAATGACGTGACTGTGGTTTAGTGCGCACTTGTAACAGCTGTGACGCCTTGATTGCGGATGCGTCAAGCATCTGCGTGTTTGGCGGTTACGGAATGCGAATGCGATAGAAACTATTGCTGCCATTGTCCGGCAGGCTGAGTGAGCTGGTGAGCGCCGTGGGCGGAAAATTGGTATAGAGCTGGATCCAGGCACCGGTTGGGGTATCGGCGCGTTCAACCTGTTGCGTGCTAAGGCTGCCGCCGGTCCAGATCAAAACACATGTGTTTGATACGGGCTGAAGGCTGGTGAGTTGGAGCAGCGAGCTACGGTTGGTTGGATCGGTATCCGCACGCCATTCCGCCCAAGTCGGCATGCCGTCCCTGTCGGCGTCGGTAGCGGCGGCCGTTTCGAAGTTTTGCGTCCAGCCATAGGCTGCCAGCCAGTATTCGGGCACGCTGTATGCTGTTGTCAGATTAGGTGCGAAGGTGGAGGTTACTGTGCGTGGCCCGAGCATTTGGAGATCCATCCGCGTGTCGTAGAAGACCGCTCCGTTCGTGTCCCCGAGCCAGTTCAAAAGGTGGTAATAAGTCGAGGGATAAGCTGTTATGGCAGCTGTGACGCCATGCTGATACCACGCATTGGTTGGCGAAACAGCGCCATTTGCGTCTGCAAGGGCGGTCGCCTTATAACTCAAGTTGGAATTCCAGTTCCAGACGAGGGTTGCGTTATTGGTCAAGGTGAATGAAAGCTGGTTTGTCGAACCGGTGGCGGGGGTATTGCCGGTGAGCGTCCAACCGCTGCAGTCGCGGCGAATATTTTCTGCGCTATGCAGCGGAGCGGCAACTGAGGCGTTGATCAATGTACCGTTAGTAATGGTGTAGGCGCCGGCAGCGGGTGTCGCCGTGCTGTAAGGGGTGCCGATGGAAAGGCTCCATGTTCGATATCCGAACCAGGCGATGACGCTCTGGTCATTATCAAGATTTGCAAACGCCAGATTTGTTGTAACGGTGGTGAAATCGTAAATGCCTTGCTGTGGGACCCCGTTAATAGTGATGCAGTAGAGATATGCGCCCGTATCGGCTCTGAGGGTTACGTTGGCTTGGGCGTCACGGAAGAGGAACGCCAGATCATTGGAAGCTGTGCCGGGGCCCCATGCCGCAGCGTCAAGGAAGTGTCCCCGCCATACGGTAAGCGGCACAAGCGGTGAAGAATCGGGATCATTGCTGCTGACGCGCAGACAGGCGACAGCCTCCTCATTATAGGTGATGTTCGTTGGTGAAATGCTGAATGCGGCGGGCGCGGAGCAGCTTCCGGGCAGAGTGCCTCCACACGCGCCTTGGGGAATCAGCCACGCAGGCGTGGTTCCGGCGTCTGAGAAAACGGTGACGTTGGCCACATACCAACCCTCCTCGACGGTATAGTAATCGGAGCCAAACTCAAAACTGAAGATCACATCCTGGCCGGCGAAGGCGGACAAATCCACCATGACGGTCTGCCAGCCTTCACCGTTACCTGCGAGGCAGGGCTGATTGGCGGGGAAGGGTGAGTCCACGTTGTCGGTGATCCGGTATGGGTAACCGCCGACCGGTTCGATCACCATGAAGGTCGCACCGCCGTTGGTTGAAATGGTCAGCACCGCACCGTCCCAGAAATGGAGGCCAGTGTCGAATTCGGTTTTAATCCAGTGGCGGAAAAGCAATCCGCCCCCTGTGCCGACACGGAAAGCGGGCGTGTTGAGCCAGGCGTGGCAGCCATTTGGGTAGTACCGTGTGACTTGATTGCCGCAGTACCAGACGGTGTCGCCGTTCCACGTCCGGTTGGTGTCGCTGTGCCAGATGTCGTTCACGCCGGTATGTGACCATGCGCTATTGGTCACACCAAAAGCGGCGGTGGCAGTGGTCACGTTTACGGTCCAGATCAAGTCGGGACCGAAAAAGTTAGAGACCATAAGGGAGGCATTGGTTTCGGAGGAGCTGAGTTTGAAGATTGGGAAATTTTGCGGGGTGACACGCAGACAAGGCGTGTTTTGCCACTGCCAGGTGATCGAGCTGTTCTGGTTAAGAGTGTAAGTCAGGACATTGGTCGAGCCGGTAGCGGGCACATCGCCGGTGCCTGTCCAGCCCGTGCAGACGCGGATAATGCCATTTGAGAGGGTGACCTGCGCCGGTGCGCTGGCTTCGTATGGAACGCCTGCGATCACGTTGGTGGTTCCGTAAGGGGGCGTGACTGTGCCGAGTTGTGTGGGGGCCCCATCAATCGTCAATGTAACCTCTAGATTGGCGTAAAATGAAAAGTTGGTGGCGGGTGCGGTTGGCGGGAGGTGGATACTGTAAGCCCCGGTATCCACCAGAAGGTAGTAGTGAATATATGTATCGGGCGGCTGCCCGGGGATGGCGGCCTGGTATAGCGAGTTGCTGGTCCACGAAGCGGCAACGGTTTGCCACGCGCCGGTGGCGGCGGATGCGGTGCCCGTGGTCCAGAAGAGACGCGCTTCACCATTGGTCAGGGCGGTGAGGTTCTGAACTTGAAAATTAATCGGATAGGGAGTGCTGCTGGCAATCTGGGCGGTCAGCGGTGTGTGT
>JBAXJV010000237.1:0-4751 GCA_037137675.1 bacterium
CTGACCGCCGCCGGCTGTGCCCTGTATGGCGAGATGCCCGGGATCAGCCGCTGGCTTCAGTTATGCGTCGAGAAGAGCAGGGTGATGGCTGGCGCGCTGGGGCCTGACGGCGCCTCGCAGGAAGGGATTGGCTACGGCCAGTATTACAACGAATTTTTCATCAAGACCCTGGTGCTGGTCAAGGAATTGATGGGTGTTGATTTGTTCAAGGATTGCGCCTATCTGCGGAATCTGCCCTTGTTCTACCTGCATTCGAGCATCTCCAGGGAAGCCTGGACGCCCCAAACGAATCTGATCAATTTGGGCGACGGAGTACGTGGGAATTGGTATGGGCCCGATTCCCATCTTCGGGTGCTGGCCGGCTATTATCGCGATCCGCTGGCCCAATGGCTTGCCGACCAGCATCAGATCGCTGAAACGGCGATGATCAGTGGATCGTTCCTCAACTTGACTCATTACGATCCGAC
Source organism: bacterium (assembly GCA_037137675.1). Taxonomy (GTDB): domain Bacteria; phylum Verrucomicrobiota; class Kiritimatiellia; order CAIKKV01; family CAIYGI01; genus CAIYGI01. Next base: position 468 of record JBAXJV010000237.1, read on the forward strand.
GGTGCCTTCGCAATCACCAGTCCGTTTGCCGCGCTCGCACCGCTTCACGGACAAGGATCTGGTTTATCAGCGGTCCGGCTGGAATACCGGGGAGGCCGTCATGGCCTTCCGCTGCGGTCCCCATTTCGGCCATTATGCCCTGGGGCGCTTTACCGGCGAAATCGGGGGTGGGCATATGCAGGCCAACAACGGCACGCTTTACCTGATTGCCGGAGGCGATTACCTCCTTTCGGGTGACGGTTACTTCCGCAAGCTGACCGAATACGGCAACACCTTACGCTTGGATGGGCAAGGTCAGGTAGGAGAGGGGGGCGAGTGGTTCGAGAGCCTTTCCCTGCGCCAACATCCACGCGGGGCGCGCATCCTGGCGCAATGCCTGGAAGGCGATTGCGAATATGTGATCGGTGATTTGGCCCCGGCCTATCCTGAGGCGCTGAAGATCCGCTGGCTGTTGCGCAAACTCGTTTATTTCCGGCCGATGACCTGGCTGCTGATTGATGAGATCGAGACCGAGGCGCCTGTGGCCATGGAGGCGCGGTTCCATTCCGATTTTCCTTTTGTTGCCGAGGGGGGATCCTGGCTGGCGCACGGCAAATCGTTTGCGCTTCGTTTGACGGCCTGCGGAACGACCGACTGGGCGTCCCGCGCCGAAGTCCAGCCCTGTGCCTATGTGGATGGGAAAGTGACTCGTCATTACCCGGTTTTAAAACTGGAGACCGGGCGTCATATCCGCTCCAGCCTGGTTACCGTGCTGGAAGTGTTGCCGGTGTCCGGAACGCCGGTGGAAGCCCCGGATCTGTGCTGGGATGGGAAGCGAATGCATCTGGCTATGACGCGGGCCGGCCATCGTGATGTCATTCAAATTCAGCCCTTTCCCGATGATCCGCTGGCGATTGGGATCGGATTGTAAGATCGGCAGATGATCGACGAATATTTTGAAGATGGGGTTCGGGTGCGGTGAAATAGACTTTTCAAAGATTGATCAAGCGAAATTGGACATTGGAAAGCCCTTGTTCGTTATTGGATATTGGCATTTGGAGCAGAAGTCGGGGGCCGCGTACTTGCAATTGGCTTTGGTGAAACCCATCGCGGATTCTACGGTAACGCCTGTCGATCTTCCGGAGGTGTTTCGTCTGCCCGAAATGAAGTAGGCATGCCGAGGGCTCCGGGACCTTAGATTTTTTTAGAGACTTGACCCCTTTCTCCTCGATAAGTTTTAACAGCAGGCGCTGAAGGTGGAGGCTTTGCATGATGACACCGAACATAAATATTCCTGAACTGGAATTCAAACACAACTTTGCCGCCTGCGTCGCGCGGCATCGCGCCCTGCGAAACGCCCAGCGCGGATGCCTGATCCTGACCTCCGTGGGGAACGAGGATGACCCCTTCTGGATGAGTGCGCCGCTGCCAGCACTGGAAAACATAGACTTCAACAAGGATCCTCTCTTCATGCCACGGGTGTTCTGCGATAGGGCGGAGCAGCTTTTTGCCGCCCGGGCGGACTACCCGGATGACTGGATTCCCTACCTCTCTCCCCGCTACGGGACCGGTATCGTTGGTGGCATGCTCCTTGGCGATCTCCTGTTTGGTTCCGACACCAGTTGGACTGGCGAAGTCGGCAGCAGCCTCGAGGAGGCGATCAACTTCCCGTGGGGTAAGGAAAATATCTGGATTGACCGGGTGGTGGAAGCCCTCAACTACATGGCAAAACGTCTGCAGGGAAAGTGCTTTGTCTTTCTGGAAGGCTACGAAACCCCGCTGGAGTGGGCCGCCACGGTGCGCGGCAGCGCTCTTTATCTGGAGATATGCACTGAGCCGGAGCAGGTGCACGAACTCCTGCGCCGCTCAGACACGGCGTTGATGTGGCTGTACGATCTGCTCGAAACCCGGGTGCAGAAAAAGGAGTTCGGGGCGCTGGCGCACAGCCTGTGGATGGAAAAACGCTGTATCCCGTTTCTCAGCGATGATTCGGCCGGGCTCATGTCGCCCAGCCACTATGCCGAATTCGGTGCGCCCTATACGGAGGCGATGTTCGAGCGGTTGGGCGGCGGTTTCCTCCACTTCCATACCTTGGGTTATCATCAGATGGAAAATCTCAGCACCATGAAATCGCTGACGATATACAACTGGCGGCAGGATCCGAATACCCCGCAGCCGGAAGACATTCTGGGCGATCTGTTGCCCGGGGCGCAGGCGAAAATTGTCCTGATCAGCCTGACTCCGGCGCAGATCCGCGAAAAGATCCAGCTGCTGTCACAAGGCCGGTTTGTCATCTACGCGCGCTGCCAGACGCGGCGCGAGCAGGAGGAGATCATTAGCTTCATTCACGAGAAGGCCCCCCTCATACCCGCGTAAGAACAAACAGGGTCACGTCTCGACAAGAGACGTGACCCCAAATGTACGGAGGATGGGGAAAATAAAACGTCTGATCGGCGGCGGGAATCTGTTCGTAAAAGGCGGCCAGCGCGGGGCCATCGTCCGGGCGCAACGGACGAATTTTAACGGTTTGGCCAGTTGTCAGGGGAACGACCAGCGTGGGAAAGCGATCTTAATCGGATTGTTTCATGGGATTATTTTGATTTCCATAAGGTGTTTAGCAGCGATTGGCCGGACGCAACCAGTTGGTTCACGCTTTCCGGGCCGATTCGGCTCACCCAGCAATTCAAGGATTCATAGCCAACGGCGGTATCGGCCTCCGGGGTAACGAAGTAGCCGATATAATCGCCGCTTAACTCAACGGGATACGTCCAGGGGAAGGGGCTTGCGCTTTTTAGTTTGAGGCCCCATTCGACAAACAGCTCGCCTGGTTGCGTGACAAATCCGACTTCCCCGATTCGGAAGGCTTGAACCCAGGTGGTGAGTTCTTTTTCATTCCGTTTCTTGAGAAGCTTTTCAGAAAACTCGAACCATTTAATCCCGTCCGGTGTCCACCCGGAGACTTTCCGTCGCAGGGTCTCATCCGCCCGGAAGGGCCGGGTGGCAACAGTGACTTCCTGGCGGATGGCTTGAATGGGAATCGGGTGGGGAGTGGGTTTCCGCCTGTCCAGTTGATTGATCAGGCCATTGGCGAGCCGGGTGCCCAGTTCGCGATAGGGAATGAGCGGATTGACATCTCCGCAAGCGCCGGGGAGATACACGGAGACTGTTTGGGTGCCATAGCGTTCGCGTAAGCGGGCTGCGGTAACGGCTGGGTAGTCGGCGCTGAAACAGGGGCCGAAATTCGCATTGGTATGACAGGCGAAGGTCCAGAGGATGGCCACGGGTTTTCCATCCCGTCCATCAAAACAGAGCGCCCCGACTTCAGGGTCCGTGTGGGAGGCATACCCGAGGCTTTGGGTGTCATCCGTTTGGCCAAGATTCCAGGTATTAAAATCCAGGCCGCTCTTGAAGCGGATCCGTCGACTAGAGGCCACGCCCTCGCAGAAGGTGCGAACGCGGCTCATTTGGACCGGTTGGCGATTTGCATGGGCCTGGGCGACCGCCTGGGCGAATTGATCGGGCAGTTTCTTGAGCCAGGCGAGGTCGGAGGGTTTGATGCCTTTGGGATAAACCTCTGGTTCGGCGATAGGGCCTGTATGGGTATGCGTGGCGCACCAGATGATATGGTCGGCGGGAATACCGGTTTTTCTGGAAGCAGCTTTAATGCAGGCATCGCCCTGGCGACGGGGTAACGTGGCGAGATCCATGACGACGACGGCGATGCGCGTTCCCTGGGATTCAAGGACCAGGGCTTTGATCATTAAGGGGTCGTCGATTCCAATGGAATACCGGGGGACCAGGGCACCGACCATGCCGGTTCCGACGGGGGGCGTGATGTCGATTTCTGCGGCGCCGACTTTCAAGGATGATTTCATAGATGTGAATCCTTTTATTTGAACGCCGATAATCTGCGATGGTGGATCTGGAAAGTCAATGAATGAAAAAGAAGCGGACCGGGGCGACACCGTCCCTGCCGACCCTCTCTGGCTTGCATTTCGGCTAATCCGGCAAATCTGTCCGGCAACGGCGGCGGCGCAAACGGCGGCCACAACGGCCGACAGAACATCCATGGTGTAATGCGCTCGCAAGATGATAACGACCAATCACCCCGGCTTATGGCCTGCCCTTCGAAGCCTTGGCGTAGTAGGGGCGCAAGGTGTCCGGGGCAGCCCCGGACATCACGACAGGATTTTAACCTGATCTTGACTTTTCACCCTTATCCCAGCAAACTTCTCTACATGAAAGCGATTCACTAGCGTCCCATAGGACGCAGGCTGTTAGACTGTAGGCTGTTAGACTGTTAGG
>JBAXJV010000238.1:0-4749 GCA_037137675.1 bacterium
CCACAGTCAAAGCCCGCCCGCGGTCGGGATGATGCTCATGACGGTTGACGCCACGCAGCACAAGTCGGCGGCCATTAAGCAATACGACGCGGTCACGGATTTCGATTTGCCGGAAGCCGACGCGTACGCTCTCGAAATCCACCGCCCGCCCGTCGGAATCTTTCAACGTCAGTACAAGGTTGTAGAGATATGGCGTTTCGGCGGTCCAGTGATGCGGCGCTGAGACCGGCGCGCGCAGGCTCGCCGTGGCGCGCCGCACACTGTCGGCCGGCTGACCATACATCAAAGTGTGTTCGGCAGGTGCCCCGCTGACAGGCGCCGCCAAAACGGGGCGATCTTCGGCGTCATAGAGCATGGCCTCGACCGTGTAGCGGATCATGGTGGGATCGTCGCTGACAATGGCATCCACGCGCAATTCGGCGTCGCGATAGTCGCGGTCAAAGATCGTGCGCACACTCACGTCCCGCAACGACACCAGCGGCTTGCTGTAAAGGTGGACACTGCGCTGCATGCCGCTCATCTGCCAGTAATCCTGATCCTCAAGCCAGGTGCCAGAGGCGAAGCGCAGCACGCGCACGGCGATGGTGTTAGCCCCGGGCCTTAGAAAAGGCGTCAGCCGGAACTCCGCCGAAAGGCGGCTGTCTTCGCTGTAGCCGACTTCGACGCCGTTGACCCAGACAGTAAAGGCTGAATCCACAGATTCAAAAACCAAAAACACCTCGCGACCGGTCCAGCCTGAGGGGAGCGTGAAGTCGCGCCGGTAGCAGCCGGTGGGATTGGCTTCCGGCGGGTGCGGCGGAGTCGCGTCGAACGGATAAAAGATATTGGTATAGATCGGCTTGTCGGTCGTGCCGTGCAATTGCCAGTTGGCAGGCACCGGCATCTCCGGCCAGGCAGCAGTTTCAAAGTCGTCGCGCCAGAAACCATCGGGAGCGGCGGCGGGGGTGGCGGCAAGAAAGAACTTCCAAACACCGTCCAGCGAGAGGTGAAAAGGCGACGCCGCGCGGTCGCCTGCCAGCGCCTGCGCCGCGTCGGCGTAAGCCCCGAGCGGCATGTGCATGGTCTCACGGTTACGTTCGAACACCATCGGATCGTCCCAGTCTGGTCGCATGTTCTGGCTCCCGTCAAACCGGCGCAAGGGCGTCGATACGTGTGATTTCCTCTGGCGAGAAGAGACGGTTTTTCAGCGCCTCGACATTCTCATCAATCTGCGCAACCCGGCTGGCTCCGATCAGCGCGCAAGTCACGCGCGGGTCGCGCAACACCCAGGCCAGCGACATCTGGGCCAGGCTCTGTCCCCGGGCGCGGGCCAGTTCCTGAAGCCCCTGGATGCGCTTCAACTGCGCCTCGGTAATGTCCTTGGGGCGCAGGAAACCGGTCGCCCGTCCAGCGCGGGAATCGGACGGAATACCGTTCAGGTATTTGTCGCTCAGCAGCCCCTGCGCCAACGGACAAAAAGCGATGCAGCCGACACCCTCGCTGCCCAGCAAATCGAGCAGGCCACCTTCGATCCAGCGGTTGAGTATTGAATAAGAGGGCTGGTGAATCAGGCACGGCGTACCCAGCCCGCGCAGAACTTTGAACGCCGCCGCCGCCTGTTCGGGACGATATGACGATATTCCCGCATACAATGCCTTGCCCTGTCGCACGGCGGTGTCGAGTGCGCCCATGGTCTCCTCCAGCGGCGTGTCGGGATCTGGCCGGTGGGAATAGAAAATGTCCACATAGTCGAGCCCCATGCGCCGCAGGCTCTGGTCCAGGCTGGACAACAAGTTTTTGCGCGACCCCCATTCTCCGTAGGGCCCGGGCCACATGCGGTATCCGGCTTTAGTCGAGATCACAAGCTCGTCGCGATGCGCGGAAAAATCCTCGTGCAACAGACGGCCGAAGTTCTGCTCGGCCGAACCCGGCGGCGGGCCGTAGTTGTTTGCGAGGTCGAAGTGGGTGATGCCGAGATCAAAGGCCCGGCGCAACATCGCCCGGCAGTTCTCAAAAACGTCAACGCCGCCAAAGTTGTGCCATAGCCCCAGTGCGATCGGCGGCAGCATCAGCCCGCTGCGCCCGCAGCGGGCATAGGGCATGGAATCGTAGCGGTTGGCGGCTGGTGTGAATTGCATTGGCTTGTCTCCGTATCGTTGCGACCTTGTTGCTTAGGTGTTCAGTGTTCGGTGTTCAGGGTTCAGGGGAACGAACGCTCAAGTCTGGACTGCTTCCCTTTTCTTTTCATTTCGGTTCTGGCGAATTTGAACAGATTCACCAGACGCCGCGCGGACAACCCCTGCTCGCGCCTGCTCCAGAATCCCGACGACGCGCTCGAACAAATCGCCTGCTGTGGCGGCAGGCTTGATTTTGCGAAGCATCAGTTTGTCAGGTTTCGCATCCGTCTTTACCGGAAGTCTATTTTTCGCAGGTATCGAGCTCATGATGACTGGTGCTGCTGCGCCTCCGGATGCCGCGCGAGCAGTTCGCGGGCGTGGCGCAAGGTCACGCTGGTCTGGTCGCGACCGCCCAGCATGCGGGCCAGTTCGTCTACGCGGGCGTCGCCGTCCACGGGGTGAATCTGCGTGCGCGTGCGTCCGGCAGTGACGCTCTTATCGACGACAAAGTGCGTGCCGCCGCAGGCGGCGACGGTCGGCAGGTGGGTAATGCAGAGCACCTGATGATGCCGACCGACGGCGGCAAGTTTGGCCCCTATGGCGTTGCCCATCTCGCCGCCGACATTGGCGTCAATTTCGTCGAAAACCAGAATCGGAATCGAGTCGTGATCGGCCAGCACGCTCTTACAGGCCAGCATCACGCGCGAGATTTCGCCGCTGGATGCGATGGCGCGCAGCGGGCGCATGGGTTCGCCGGCGTTGGGGGCGAAGCCGAATTCGATCGCGTCGAGACCGGCCGCGCCCGGCTCCGTCAAGGGATCCAGCTGCACTGAGAAAACGCCATTTGCGAAACCCAGATCACGCAATTCCCTGGTAATCGCTTTGGCCAGGCGCGCGGCAACTTCATAGCGCGTCCTGGAAAGCGTGCCGCCGGTTTTGGCGAGCCTGGCTCCGACCGTTTTCAACCGGCTGTCGAGGTCCGCGATCCGCTCGTTGCGCGTTTCAAGATCGTGCGCCTGCGTTTTGGCGCGGGCTAGAAAATCCAGAATTCCCTGAACGCTGGGCTTGTACTTTTGCTTAAGCTGGTGATAGAGCGCCATGCGCGTTTCCAGCCATTGCAACCGTCCGGAGTCGGCCTCAATCCGCTGTGCAAACGAGGTCACGCTGCGGGCCAGTTCCTGCATGCGGATCGCGAGGTCGCGGGCCTCGTCGCGCCAGGCGGTGGCTTCGGGGATCAGCGCGGCGAGCTCAGTCAGCGCCTTCTGGGCTGCGGCGAGGCTGTTGAAGGACGAAGCATCGTCCTCCAGCAGCGCGTTGTTTACCACGCCGGTCAATTCAAGAATGCGGGCGGCATTGGCGACCTCAGTCTGCTCGCGCGCGATGACTTCGTCCTCGCCATCCTGTAATTCGGCGGCTTCGATTTCCTTGATCTGGTAGCGCAGCAGGTCCAATTGACGGGCCAGTTCGCCATCGTCCGTTTCGAGCCCGTCGCGTTGCTCACGCAGCACGCGGCGCTCGTCGTAGATTTTCTCGTAGGCCGCACGCGCTTCCCAGAGGTGTCCAAAGGAATCCAGCAGGTCCAGCTGGAAGCCGGGATTCAACAGTGACTGGTGATCGTACGGGCCGTGCATATCCACCAGCCGGTCGCCGAGCGCCTTGAGCAGCTGCACAGTGGCTGGTTGATCGTTGACCCAGTTGCGGCCCGTGCCGGCAGCGGAGACCGTGCGGCGGATAATCAGCTGGCCATCCTCGCAGGGGGCCAGGCCGCTCTCGTCGAGCCGCTGATCTACCGGTCCGGGATCGGCTAGTTGAAAAGTTGCTTCGACCTGACACTGTTCGGCGCCAGAACGCACCAGCGCCCGGTCGGCGCGGTCGCCCAGCAGCAAGCCCAGAGCGCCGACCAGCACGGACTTGCCGGCGCCGGTTTCGCCGGTGATGACATTCAGGCCCGGCTGGAATTCAACCGTGACCTCTTCCACCAGCGCGAGATTCTTAACCCGCAGGGAACGGAGCATGCGGGCAGGATACTAAGCCGCCAGTTTGCATGCAAGCACCTGACAGCGACCGGTTGCCAATCACGAATTCCGGGGCTGAAACCGGGCTGCATGCTTACTTTTGTGATCTTAATGCTGATAGAGCCGCTTGCGGCCCCGCCGCTTGCAGCCGCGCAGCGGCGGCGATTGTCAACGGCGGTAATCTCCCCACGGATGCGAAGAAGCGGTTCCTGGCGGCGCGGTCAGCACCAAACTCAACCTGCGCGGCAGCGCCCAGGTACGGAAAATTCGCGTAGCGTGTGAGGATTGTGTGCCCAACCATGATCTCGGCGCCTTCCCGGAAAATTTCGCGATAAGGGCGCAGCGACTCGCCATCCAGATCGTCGGCGAAAGGCAGCCCGTCGCTGTTCATCTCGGTCCCGATATTGATTGGCAGGTGACGACGCTGGCAGGCTTCCACAAATTCGCGCAATTTTGCTGTTTTCATGCTCTTGACCGCCGGGTCCTGATAGTTCCAGTTGCGCTCGGGAATGACATTGGCGGCCGCGCAACCTTTGGCTTCCAGGCAGTCCAGCATGGCGTCTGCGGAACTTTCACCGCGACTGGTTCCATCCAGCCAGGTCGCCGTCGGGATCGCGTCGCAGGAGCGCACCCATGCC
>JBAXJV010000239.1:0-4693 GCA_037137675.1 bacterium
GAGTGCATTCGAATGCTCAATGGCATGGAACGTACCCTTGAAAAACAGTTGCCGGAATCTGATCGCCGCTGGTCCAGTTCGTTCGTGCGGGAGGATGCCGAGGACTATAATGCCTGCCCTCTCGGATTCCCTGAACCTGATCTGAAGGACCATGGTTCAGCAAATACACATGAATCATTTTGCCTGAACCCTGAACCCTGAACCCTGAGATTAAGTATTGCGACGAGCAAGGAGAAAGATAATGAAAATGGCAATGAACCTCCGTCTCGGATCTGTTGTGACCGCGCTGCTGGCGCTGGCTGTGCTGCCTGCTTGTGAAAACACCAGCGTTGATACCGGCGACCTCGATAGCTACTTTGCCAATAATCCCTACATCAGCGATCCGCGCACCGGTCCCGGTTCCGATGTCTTCATCAACCCCACCACCGCCGCCATCACTTTCGTTGGGCAAGAGTTGGTCTTCACTGCCTCCGGCGGCAATCAGCCCTATTCCTGGGATGTCGCCAATGACTCCAACGGCAAGATTATCGGCCACGGCACTCAGGGCGACTACACGGCTTTCCGCCTCGGCGCTAATAATGTGATCGTCTACGATGCCAATGGCCAGGCGGCCGTTGCCACGATCACCAGCAGCAGCGCCTCCAGCATCGCACTCACCCCATCGTCAGCTACAGTACCCACCAGCGCCGGAAATCAAGTGCAGTTCACGGTCATTGGTGGTCAGGCACCTTTCACTTGGAGCCTTTCATCGCCTGGCATCGCCACCATTACGCAGTCTGGTTTGTACACGAGCATAGCGGCGGCGGGTGGATCCATCAACGTGATTACCGTTATTGATCAATCAGGGAAAACGGCTTCTGCGACCGTGACGCACGGAACAGCACTAGCAGTTTCACCTTCCACCGCTACGATCTCGGTAGGCAATTCGGTTACATTTACAGCCGTTGGCGGTGATGGGACTTACGCCTGGCAGGTCGCCAACATTACCATTGGATCACCACCATCTGGTTCCGGCATTACATTCACTTACGTTGCTTCAGGAAGTTCCTCGAATATGGTGAACACGCTTACGCTCAAAGATGGAAGCGGCGCTTCTGCAACGGCTACGATTACTCACCTTTAACGAACGTGATTATTAATAAATAAATCGGAATTCAGAAAGAAGGTGATATAGGTCAAGTATCTATTCACAATCAATTATGATTTCTGATGCCCTTATAGTTGTAACGAATACGAATGAAGCGGAGGAGCTTTTGCAATGAAGCGATTTACAAAGTGTCTCGGTTTGGGAATGACGATGGCAGCCATGCTGGCGTGTGCTGCATGGAGCGCTGCTGAACCGATGGAAGCGACGGTGGCGGTGCCACAAGAGATTCCGTTGCCGAGTGAGGTAGTTGTGCCGGCGGCGCCCGTTCCTGACGCACTGCCCGCTACGGCTGCTGTCCACACGGCTGTGGCGGTTGAGCTGCCGCCAGCAGTGGAACCGGCCAGCCGCGAGTCGAACACAGAGACACTGCGTATTGAACGTGGCGAAACACAGGTGGGGGCGAATGTGGCACCCAGCAGTACCAATGCCAACTTGATCTCGCTGCAGCTCGACAAGACCTCGCTGGAAGAGGTAGTAAAGCTCTTCCAGCGCGTTTCCGGCGCCAACATCATCGTTGCTGCCACAAATATCGCCGGGCATGTCGTAACGGCCAATCTTACCGATGTTGAGTGGCGACCGGCGCTGATCTCGATTCTCAACCAGTTCAACCTGGATCTGATCGAGAAAAGTCCCGGTTCCTCGATTTATAGCATTGGGCAGAAACAGGCTGGCGCAGCGGAACCGATGCTCTCGGAGCATTTCCCGCTGAGTTTTACCACGGTCAGCAATGTAATACCGGTGGTGACTTCCATTTTAGGACCTAACGTCGGCGCCCCTGGTGGTGGCAGTGTGGTTGGTTTTCCCGCCGGCAATTCACTGGTCGTCCGCGGCACCGCCAGCCAGTTGCAGGAAGTGCGCACCGTAATCAAGGCCATAGACACCCAGCGCAAGCAGGTCTATATCGAAACCAAGTTTGTCGAACTGAGCGATCAGGCCATCAAGGATCTGGGCATCAACTGGTCCTCGTTACAGGGTTATACGTTGGCCGCCAAGGGCATGACAAGTACACTTAATGACAACCGCACCCGTACTAAAACCCAGGCTAACACGCTCGCAGATTCGGATGCCCGCAACAACGTGGACACGGTTAATCAGGCTTTCGACAAGTCCGGCGCTCAGATCGAGACTGTCCCGGGCAGCGCACGCACGGTTAGCGATACCATTAACCGTGGGCGTACGGTCAACGCCACAGCTTCCGATACTATCAACAACACCTTTACTGATTTCCGTACGGCAGTGCTTTCAGCAAGCGATTTTGCGGTGATGCTTTCGGCCCTACAGCAACAGAATGGCATTAGTGTAGTCTCCAACCCAAAATTGATTGTGGCCAACGAAGCTAACGCTAACATTCACATTGGCAAAAACCAGCCGAACATTCGCAGCACAGTGACGGCCGGTCAACAGGGGCAAGCCAATACGGTGACCTATGCATTAGATGGAACCACCCCTTACTTCAAGTTTGGCATCACGCTCGACGTGACTCCGACGATTAACACGGACACCAATATTACTGTGCGGATCAAACCCACATTGAGCCGCTTTATTGACAACATTACAACAGGTGATGGTTCAAAATATCCTATAACAACCGAAACGACGCTAGATACTGTATTTGCGTTGGGCGCGGAACGTACGGCTGTAATTGGCGGACTGACCGAGACCGATACCCGCGATAACGAGGTGAAGATTCCTTTGTTGGGAGATATTCCAATCATCGGGAAGTACCTGTTTAGCTGGAACCACAAGTCTAAGACGCAAACCGAGACAATCATTTTCGTAACGGTTGGCATTGCGAATCCTGCCGTCATGCTGCCGACTATCGGTTTGCCGCGTGAGGCCGAGCTGATTATGGACCACTTCAAGATGCGCGGTCTTTCGACCAACCGCGTACCGTTGCTGGATGTCACATCGCCGCCTGAGCCGCCGACAGCGAAGAAGTGAAGAATTAGGTTGTTTAGGCTGTAGGCTGTTAGACTGTTAGTAAATCTGCATATTCCTGTTAAACTTTTCGTTGCATCATTTACGAGATCGGAATTCTTTTCGCATTTTTGCCTAACAGCTACAGCCTAAACAGCTATAGCCTTTGCGGGCTATGGGATGCCCTTGTTTACGGAATGATCTTGACAATGTGACCTTGTGTGACTACATTATCCTCATGAAGTGCACTAATAAAATTTTTAATTACCCGGATATGGATGGTGCGGCGATCTCTGTCCGCGAGGCAAAAGCGCAATTTTCAAGTTTAGTCGGCAGGGCTGCGGAGGGCGAGGTGATCACCATCACCTGGCACGGGCAACCACGCGCACGGCTCGTACCCATCAGCGCAGCGGTCGCAGCGCTGCGTGTGGACCGCGATTGGCTGAAATCCATGTCTGTGCAAAAACGAGGAGTTGACGTCGGCATACTCGTGCGGGACGATAGAGACGCCAGAGGTTGAGTAATGTATCTGGACAGCGCCATCCTCGTAAAACTGGTCGTCCGCGAGCCGGATAGCTTTTTTTATGCGGATCTCTTGGATGGGCAGAGTTCTGTGTGCTCCTCTGAATTGGCGCTGACAGAATGCCGGTCGGCCCTGTTGAGAAAATGCAAACAGGGGCAAATTGATGCACGGACGCTTGACCGGGCCTGGTCGCGACTGCAGGCCCTTTGGACTGACGGGGGTCTCATGCTTCATCCAGTTACCAGGATTGTTCTGCTGGAGGCTGGCGAAGTTATTAAGCAGTGTATAGAGCAGGTCCCTCTTCGTACACTTGATGCCATTCACATCGCATCCTGCCTGCTGTTGCGGGCTTATCCATTGGTTACAAATGATCAGATCATGCGTGCGGCCGCCGAGATGCTGCGTCTGCCTTTACTTGATATCACCCCGCCGCCTGAGCCGCCGACAGCGAAGAAATGAAGAAGTGAAGAGTGAACAGTCTTAGGCGAGAAAATTGAACCGCAGATTGACGAATAATGAGTTCCGAATCATGAAGTTTGATATTCTGCGGTTCAGTATTCGGCAATCTGCGGTTTAATTGACAGCCAGTAACCAACGACCAGTAACCAACGACTAAAGACCCAAACATGAAAACTACCACTGCCGCCCTCGCCATTACTGTCCTGCTCGCTTCGCTTGTTCATGCCCAGAGCACGGCCACCAATCTGGCTGTCACGGCCGGGCCACAAGTCGGGAGCGAGCCGTTTATTACGCTTACGGTTGCGCCATGGCTGACGGCTGCCTCCGGTCAGTGGGAGGTTCAGGGTGTGACGCGGGAGGGGGTGCTGCGCTCCAAGCTGGAATGGAATAGTATTGATAGTGCGCTACTGCTGGTCAAAGGGCGTGTGCAGCTGTTGCCGGCCTTTGCGGTGGGCGGTAGTTACGGATCAGGCAGTTTGTTTGATGGCCGCAATACCGATTCCGATTCGATTCAGCCGCCGAATAGTTTCGACGACTATCTTTTCTCCCGTTCGGAATCCGACACCACCGGTGACACGCAACTTTATGATGTGAATCTTTATCTGGATCTGCTGCAACTTTCCAAGGGCCCGCACCTGGCCGGTCAG
>JBAXJV010000240.1:0-4687 GCA_037137675.1 bacterium
CCAGATTGTCCCCGCCCGCCATGCGCACTAATTCGGCCAGGAACGAGTTATGCCCGACAGTACTCAGCGGATCGTTCCAGATTTCCACGTAAACCCGCGGGCGGGGACTCTGAGAGACGCCCGCCGCAGCGCGCAGGGCGGCAATTTTGCGCCGCAAGTCCGCCGCCAGCGCTGTCGCCTCGCGGGTGCGCCCTACGTTCTGACCGATCATCAACATGGCGCTGGGAATGTCGTCAAGCCGGACACATGGCACATGCAAGACTGCAATGCCAGATCGCTGCAGTCGCGCCAGAGTTGCAGGATCTGCCATGTCGGCTTCCAAAAGCACGGTCGGCTTCAAGGCCAGAATACGTTCAATGGAAGGCACCCCGAAGTCGCCGATCACCGGCACGCGCGCCACGATTTCAAGCGGGTAGTTGCAAACACTTGTGCGTCCAACCAACCGGTCCCCCGCGCCCACGGCGCACACCAACTCCGTCAAATTCGGCGCCAGCGTCACCACTCGCGGCCCGGAAACTGCCGTTGCCACGGGAGACGCCGCGCGTTGGCAGCCGGCACCCAGCAGCACCGCAGCAACCGTCGTTACACCAAACCGCCATGCAGTGGTACTCATCTCCACTCAGCACTAGCAGGAAACCACCCCGCACGCAAGCCGCCAGGCAACAGATTATGGAAATTCGAAGCCAGCGGAAACCGCATAAAACAGCTGCTGCAAGCGCATTCCCCCGGTTTTTATGCTGGTATTTAGCCATTTGTGATGGTGTATTAATGCCAGCTTGGGGACACTGCGTTCCACAAGCACGCCATGGCAAAAACATTCCTGCCTGCAGGACCTCATGCAACAATTGTTATTTTGAACTGAGTCAGGAGAACAAGCATGCTGAACGTAAATGATGTAGCTGTTGTGAGGCAACTGGCCGCGCGCGTGGCGGAAATCGCCGCGCTGGCGGTGCAGGAAGAAAAGCGGGCGCTGTGGCGCAAACTCAATGCACTGAAACCGGAACGCGCCATGGTCATGATAGACCAGGTGTGCTGGCACGAGTTGAACGCCGGTGGTGAACTCACGCTGAATTGCCGTGACGCAGAGTGCCGCGCATATGAGGAAATTCTCCGGCGCACACTCTACCAGTGGAATCATTTTCACGTGGATGAAGTGGTGGAAAACTTCATCAGGGTTCCCAAGGCGATCCATAACAGCGGCTTTGGCATCCGGATACTGGAGGAAACCGCCGTAGGCGATCCGACCAATTCCATCGTCGGCCACAAGTACGAAAACCAGTTTCAGACAGAAGCCGATCTGGAGAAAATTCACCTCCCGCAAGTAAGCCACGACCCGGCCGAGACCGCACGCCGCCTGGCAGTCGCCCACGAACTTTTTGACGGCCTGCTGGAAGTGCGGCTGTGTGGCGCTGATCCATACCTGTCGCTGTGGGATCCCATCGCGATGTGGATGGGCGTCGAGAACGCGCTATACACACTGGTTGATAATCCGGATTTCATGCACCGCCTCCTGACGCGCCTGACCGACGGCTACCTTGTCATGCTCGATCAATTGCAGGAACAGGGCCTGCTGTGCGAGCCTCAGGCTCTGGTTCATTGCACAGGCGCCTATACGGACGAACTGCCCGCCCCGGGCTACAACCCGCAAGCGCCGCGCACGCAGGACCTCTGGATGTTCGGCCTGGCTCAGATGTTCTCCAGCGTCTCGCCAGAAATGTTCAGGGAATTCGAAATTGACTACACCAGCCGTATTTGCAAACGATTCGGCCTAGTATATTACGGCTGCTGCGATCCCCTCGACGGCAAAATGAACGAAGTGCGCATGCTACCAAACGTGCGCAAAGTTTCCATGAGCCCCTGGGTCAACGAAGATCGTGGCGCGGCAGAGATCCATGGTGAGTTTGTGTATTCCCGCAAGCCAAACCCGGCCTTTTTAGCACCCGACCACTTCCGGCCGGAACTGATCCGGAACGATCTGCTGGCCACTCGCAAGGCCTGTGAAAAGCATGGCTGTCCGATGGAGTTCATTCTAAAGGACATCAGCACGGTCCATTACGAGCCGCAACGCCTCTCCGAATGGGCGCGCATCGCCATGCAAGTGGTGGGGGTGTGAGATAGATAATACGGTTTGTCATACCTCCAGCACGGACTACAGACCAGACACTTCGGACTTAAGCGCGGCGACCAACTTATCGGCGAGGCCGATGCTGGCAGCGGCTCCGGGATGAAGTGGTCCGGAATACCAGCTTGTCGTGTCGATGTAATAGACAGCGCGGTCACCCTTTGCCCGGGCCTTTAAAACTTCCTGACTGATGCTTTCAGCTTGAGCGCCGCCAAATGGCCGCAGGGCGGCAATTTTGGCTTTCGGATAAGCCTGGCGCACCAGCGCGAGGTAGCGGGCATAGAGAAGCGCATAAGCATCGGGCGGCACGTTGGCATCGTTGGTGCCATGGTTAATCACGACGAGATCCGGCTGCCAGTCGTCACGCGGACAACCTTGATAGAAGTCGTTGAATGTTTGAAGCGCACCCAAAGCACCACCGCTTCCCGGGTGATTGAGACCGGTGGCCCCAAATCCCACCTGACGCCACGCGGCCTTCAACAGCATGGCGGTGCGGCAAGGGTAAGAATGCAAGGCGTCAGTTTGCCATGGCCAGCTCGTTTTTCCTGCGCCCAGCCCACCAGCTTGAACCAGCACTCCCTCGGTAATGCTGTCGCCGAGAAATTCAATTTTCAGCGGTGGTTTTTTCCAAAGGCCGGGCGGCTTCAACATTTTGCCGCCTTCGGGCAGCTTCAATCCGATGAGCGTGACGCTGCCAATCAGGGGCGCCGTCCAGCGATTCTGGTGCTCATCGATTCCGCGAACCATCAGCCATAAGGTATGAGATCCCCGCTGAAGGCCGCCGGCCAGCCTGACCGTTTCAGCAATTTCGGATTCCTGCCAGTCGCCCTCGTCAATCCGCCAGGCGATCGTCGGAAGAGGCGCTTTATTCAGTGATAGGTCAAAAATCGCATTAATGGAAGCGCCGGAGAAGCGGGCTTGTAAATAGCTGCCGCTATTTACGGTTATCGCGCGCGCTGGCGACCTGAGATCCCAACGTCCAGAGAACACTACTGAATTCATAATTGCTTCAGATCCGGAGGCTTGTAAACCACCGGCGACGGATAAAACAGCCGGCAGGATAACACATAAAACGGCGCAAAAAGATATCGTCATTTAAATTTGCCTCCATTGGCGTCCCACAGGGCCACGCCAAGGCTGTAGGGACTTATTATGTAGTCTGTAGGCTGTGAATGCAAATGAACTTCAGATGTCGTAAATGACTTACCGCTGAATCGAACAGGAATGTGCGTATTTCCAAACAGTCTAACAGGCTACAGCCTAACAGCCAGGTTCCCATGGGACGTCAGTGGATTCAAACCCATCCTTGACAAGCCCTCGCTGCTTTAGTGTCATGCGTCCTGTGAAAGCGCTCGTTCGACCATTTGGGGTTGATTATAAGGAGGCATCCGCGTCCGAACCGCCAGTAGAGCGATTTCCAGCCACTTATGTCTAAAATAATCTCCGTACATTCTTTTCGCGGCGGCACGGGCAAATCCAATACGACCGCGAATATCGCGGCGATATTAACCCAGAACAACTATAACGTAGGGGTAATCGACACGGACATCCAGTCGCCCGGAATCCATATTATTTTCGGAATGAACGAAGACAGCATTCATTATTCGCTGAATGATTTTCTCTGGGGCAAATGCGGCATCGAACAGGCCGCTTACGAGATGACTCGGAATTTTGATTTCAATTCGTCCGGCAAACTTTTTTTAATCCCATCGAGCTTTAAAACCGGAGATATCGCCCGGATGCTGCACGACGGTTACGATGTGAATTTGTTGAGCGAGGGCTTTAAACAGCTTGTTAAATCTTTGAACCTCGACTTTCTTCTCATAGACACACATCCGGGCTTGAATGAAGAAACCTTGCTGTCGATCGCGCTGTCGGATTTTCTGTTGATAATCCTGCGGCCTGACAATCAGGATTACCAGGGCACGGGAATAACAGTTGAAGTCGCGCGCCAACTTGAAACGCCGAAAATGGAGCTTTTGGTAAACAAGGCGCCGTCGGTTTTTTTAGAGGCCGACATAATAAAACGTGTTGAGGCAACCTACAACTGTCCTGTCGCCGGCATTATTCCTCATTCCGAGGAGCTGATGGCGCTGGCGAGCGGAGGCATTTTTTCGTTAAAGTATCCAGAACATCGCGTGACGGGAATTTATCGCGAAGTCGCGGCCCGGATGATTAACTGATAACCGGCCATGGACCACAAATCATCCGCAAGAATTATCGGCTATGCCATCGTTGCTGGACTTATCTACGGCATATCCAATTATATTTCATCCAAAATCAACCTGCCCGGCTGCTCCTTTATTGAATTAAGACCCCAGGTCGCACTGCCGATGTTTATGGGGGTGTTTTTCGGCCCTCTGGCGGGCTTCATTTCCGGCTGTCTGGGCGACCGGGCAGGCTATGCTTTTCAGGGATTTGATATATGGTACGCATGGAACTGGAGCATCGGCAACGGGTTTATCGGCATGCTACCGGGCGCAATACGCTGGCTGAAAATCAAGGAAATTAAATCAGTCCGCGATTACGCATGGCTGTTGATTTTGATTATTGCCGCAAGCTTCC
>JBAXJV010000241.1:0-4685 GCA_037137675.1 bacterium
CGATTTCAACTCCGGCAGCCTCCGCATTCGTGATTGGGCGCCTCGCCGGGATATTGAAGAGTACGGACTTCTGGTAGGTAATGCCTCTTTGCTCTACAACGTCAACGTTCCCGATGTGGATGTGGATCCGTTGTATGCCTATGCTGGCGTCATGTCGGGATACTGGGTCTTCGACGATGGTGGCCGCTTTGCCGAGAACATGATGATGCGCACCTATCTGGTCAGTAATGTGAGCGATTACAATTATGAGCCGTTGGGCGGACTGGTGACCAACTCCATCCCTCCGCCAAGCAACCTGTTCTGGAATTCGCCGTCTCAGTTTGAGCTTCGTTCCGGATTTGACACCGATTCTGACGGCGACGGATTGCTGGACGCTTGGGAAGTTCTGCATCATCTGAACCCGGGTAACGCTACTGGTGTCAACGGCGCCGACGGCGATCCAGATGGTGATGGACTGACAAATCTGGATGAGTACAATGCCGGGACCGATCCTCAGAATTGGGACACGGATGGTAATGGCGTGGCCGATGGACTGGAAGATTCCGATGGTGATGGACTGTCCAATGCGGATGAATGCAATTTGTTCGGGACGAATCCATTTCTTGCCGACTCCGACGACGATGGTTATGACGATGGAGCGGAAATCAGCAACCTCAAGCCGGATCCGGCCGATAACTTTGGCATTTATCGCGCTCTGACCAGCCCCACCGATTCAATCAGTCCCTTCATTCCACGTAGTTTTGTAATGAGCGGCAGTGGTTTGGCCGGTCCGGAGCTGAACGATACGGCCAGGTTTGCGCTGGTCTATGCGGAAGCCGCAAACTCAAACGGCCCGATTGTGACCATCACCGAACCAGTATCGAATGCCAACGTGGCGGTGCGCTATCTCGCCGTGCGTGGCACTGTTCAGAGTGCGGTGGCCTTGCAGGCGGTTAAGTTGTACAACAATGGTCAATTTGTAATCAGCCTGGGCGGAGTGACAAGCTTCGATAAGACCATCATCCTTAACTCCGGAACTAATCGGCTGGAAGTTATCGCCACCGATGCCGACGGCCAGCAGGGTAGCGCTCAGGTTAGCGTGAACGGTACCTTTGCCAGAGCGGCCATCCGCGTCACCCAGAATTGGAATGTTGCCGGCGATTTGGATACCTGGCTGGTAGACCCCCTTGGCCGGACCCGTGGTTTTACCAGCAGCGGACCTGGTTTGCCTCAGCATGTGGCGACGCAAATTCCGGGATCCATTCTGGATATTGACGATATACAGGGTGTCGGCCCCGAGAATATTACGATTATGGAGGGCTTGACCACCAACGGGAACTATGAAGTATGGATGGATAACTTCAGTAATCAGGGGAACCCGCAGTCTACGGTGCGTGTTTTGGTGCTGGAAGGACTTCCCGGCCAGCAATATGTGGAGTTCGGCCCCCAATCCATGCCTGTATCCGATTACAACGGTAATAATGCGGCCGCCTGGTGGCATGTAACCACCATCAATATGCCCTCCGGCACCATGAACCCGCCGGGTACGCCTTTGACCGATACTCCTGTAACGGATACCGATCCGATTACGGGCATCACCTCGCTGGTCGGGTGGACAATTGAGGCCTGGATGAAGCCCGGCACGAACCTCCAAAGTGGCGCGGTGGCGAAGTATATGCTGGATGACGGACGGCTGGGGTACTGCGTTGGCTTGTCTTCAAACCAGCCCTTCGTTCGCCTCGGTTTGGCCACTGGCGGAACGAATCAGCCCAGCTATCAGGCGTTGGCGGGTCAGTTGCCGGCGAATGTCTGGAGCCATGTGGCCTGGGTCTACAGCCAGACGGAAAATAGCCTGCGCATTTATGTCAACGGCACCTTGACCGTTGCTCAGCAACTTCTGGAAAGCCGGGCGGTTGGCTCAGGTTCCCTGACTGTGGATACATATGACACTGTCCCCGGGCGTACCTTTACGGCGTGCAAGCTCGATGAGTTGCGCTTCTGGTCGCGCGCCCGTAACGGCGGCGCGGTACTCTCTACCATGAATCAAATTGTCGAACCCAGTAAGTCACTGGTGGCCTGTTACCGCTTCGATGACGGCGGACGTGGAATAGAAGACTCTGCCTACTATCCGTGGGATCAGCGCTATGACCTCGGCGGGACCAACGTCCCAGATCTGTTGATAGATGCCAAGCCCGGCCCGGATGGCAAGTGGCGGACTGCCGATGATATCGCCGCCGGTGTCGGCTCCGATGGGCAGAACGACTACGTGACCTGTTCCGATGCCGCCCCGGTCTCGGGCATGCTGGATTCGGATGCCGACGGCCTGCCCAACTGGTGGGAAAGTCTGTTCGGCAAAGGTGCGGGTATGGATCCGGCCAAGGATGACGACAAGGACGGCCTGAATAATCTCTATGAGTATTATGTAAATACCAACCCGAAAGACTTCGACACGGATGATAACGGGATTCTGGATAGTCAGGAAGACTTTGACCATGACGGACTATCCAACCTTCAGGAACAAGAGCTGGGCAGCCGGCCCGACCTGACCGATACCGATGACGATGGTATTTCGGACGGCAATGAGGCGGGTGTGCCATACCGCTCGCCAACGGATGCACTGTCGCCGATCATTGACCGCGTTTTGCAGGTGAACGCCGGTGGCTATGTCGAGATGCCCGCGGACACCCGCTTTGCCGCGTCCTCGAATTGGACGGTTGGAGCCTGGGTCAACCCGACCAATCTCACCGCCGCAACTGTGATCGGGCGCCAGGTTGAGGCTAATGTCTGGAATTACAACCTCAGCCTGAACGCAAGTGGCCAGGTCATCGCCATGTTCACTCCGGGCGACCGCACTGCCAATGTCTCTGTGACCTCAAGCGTCGCGGTGGCGGCAGGGACCTGGACCCATCTGGCGGCCAGTTTCGACGCTGGCAGCGGCTATCTCTCGGTCTATCTGAACGGGACCGTGCGCGGGCATGTTTATACCGGCAAACGCCCGGCGTTTAGTGGGGTGGGGCCGACATGGACACGGACCGGTCAGGGCTTGAACGGCTCGCTGGACGAAGTGGCTGTCTACAGCACCTGTCTGTCGGACGTGGCACTACAGGCCACGATGGCGGGTGTGAAGTCGCAAACTGCCGCGACGCCCGCCTGCTACTACCGCTTCGACGACGGCACTTCTGCGACCAACGACGGCGCCGGAAATTGGGTGGGCACCAGTGGCAAGTCCGACTGGAATCGCGGTCAGGTTCAGGACTTTGCTCCAGCCATCTCCTTGAATGATTGGAACACCGGTTGGCAACACGGTGGTACCCTGGTCGGGAGCGTAAACATTGCACTGGCTCCGGTTGATGCGCCTGTGAACTATGGCGCCATGGACAGCGACAGCGATGGCCTGACAGACTGGTGGGAACAGGCCAATGGGCTTGATTTCAATAATGCTACCGGTATCAACGGCCCTTACTCTGATCCGGATGCGGACGGACTGAACAACCTGGCCGAATTCAAGGCCGGAACAAACCCGCATTGGGCGGACACCTATAGTTTTGGTGCGCCAGATTATTACCTGTGGGCGATTACCAATAAGGTCATTTTCGGTGAACGCTTCACCGATCATGACTTTATGGACGATGCGTGGGAATTTGCGCACTTCGTTCAGGATGAACTTGATCCGCAGCGCTACGACGCCCAGATGGACGCCGATGGCGATGGCTGGTCGAACTACGCAGAATTTATGGCTGGGACCGATCCGGCTACTACTGCCTCGCACCCCATGCCAAGTATTGCCGGCACCATTACTTATAACGGGTTCAAGACCGGCAGCAACGTCGTGGTTCACGCCTACCAAAATCCCGATATCAGCGGCAATCCTTTCGTCGGGACAAGCGTCGGATTGGCAAACAATTATTGGACTTTTTCGCTTGCCGCCAATGCCCCAGTCTATATCGCCTCTGAGACAATCGGCACTACCCCGATGCAAAGCGGCTACTTCCTCCACGGTAATGTCATGCCGGGATCGGTTGTTATTATTCTAGGCTCGTCAACTAACGGAGTTTATGTGCGCGACAACGGGAATGGCCATATCGGCAACGGCACGATAGATTACGCGACAGGCGCGTGGACCTATCCGCTTTCGGGAACTATAGTCCTCGGCACCGCAATTACAGCCTCCTATAGTTATAATCCGATAATCGGCCTGAAGGAAGGCCCCGTCTATCTGCAGGCCTTCATGGACCTTAATGCTAACGGCAGGTTCGATACTGGCGAGCCAGCAGGAATCGCAGAAGGCCAGCCTTTTAACCTCGAATGGAACGACCTGGGTGGTGTAGAAATCGCCTTGACCGATAATGCCTTGGGTTATGGAAGGTTTAGCTGGCCGCCATTTGCTTCGTCGTTGTCTAATCGGGTAACGATTTCATCTACTGCGTTGGGTGGGGCGAGCCCTCTGAGCCGCTGGCTTAGTCCGGCGCGCAGCTACATGGACGAACAGGATTTCATCCAGCTTGGCTACCCCAACGGTTTGCCGGTGGGATCTTATACTTGGGCGCTTTGGCAGAAGTCGCTGTCCGGGTTTTTAACGTCAATAACCAATGGTACGTTTGCATTCGCTTACGATACTATGGCTGCGCCGACACTAATTGCCCCGGTAGGAAACGAACTTCGCCAGTACACGCGTAACACCTTCAAATTTGCCGCTGATGGAAACA
>JBAXJV010000242.1:0-4666 GCA_037137675.1 bacterium
GCTATGGGTGACGATACCCATTAGCGGCTTCTGGTTGGTGGCGGCCTGGGTAGTTATAATTCTGAGTTCAATCTCCTCGTGCGTGATGTACACCGCCTGCGGCTATGTTCTGAAGCGCCCGGTTTTTTCCTTCGCACAATTTCCTGCGATGCTGGTGGCGGGCACCGGTCTGTGTTTGAATAATGCCCGCGGCGTGATCGAGGCTATGCTTGGACACAAGAGCGACTTCATCCGCACTCCCAAAAGCGGCAGCACCGACGTCAAGCGCCAGCAAAGCGTCTATAAAGCCCATGCCAATACCATGCTGGGGTGGCTGGAAGTTGTTTTCGGCCTGTATTGTCTGGGCACTTTCGGGGCCTACTGCTTCGACGAGAAATACATCTACGGGATTTTCATTGGCGCGTACGGGATCGGCATGCTGACTTTCGGCTGGCTGACGCTTAAAGAGCGTTTTGGACTGTTCCCTGTGAGAACGCCGAGTTTTGTAATTCCGGACTGACACTGGCTGGAGGGATTGTTCATGGACCGCCGCGATTTCGAGCGTAAATCCGCCGCTGCCACCCTCTCCGATATGGAGATTTTTGTCTTCCCGGAACTGCTTTATGCGCTGGTGCTGGCCAATCTCATGTCGCCCCGTTTATGGCGCTGGCGCGATGATCCGTGGTTCCTCAACCTTGCCACTCAGAAGCCGGCCCGGCGTATCGCCCGCTTGAAGCAGTTTATAATTGATCATTACGCGTTCAATCTGGATCTCGACACCTGGGGGCTTACGACCAAGGAGCGGGAACGGGCGCGGTTTCACGGGTTGATTGACGCTGCCGCCCTGCGCGCCTCCAATGCGCTTTTCGGATATGAGGGCGACCGCTACTATTTCGATCTGGATATCCGCACGCACTTTGGCTTGGACAAGTATGATTCCGAAACGATCCCGTACTGGAAAACCGAAACTGTGGAAGCCATGGACGCGTTTCAGCATAAGACCGGTTATACGACCGGCGCTGGAGAATGTGTGTCGCTTGCCACGCTCTACGCCGCAAGCCTTTTCCTCGTGGCGGGTATTCCGCTGCGCGATATCTTTCTGATGGCCACGCCGCTGCATTCGCAGAATTTTATTGATCTGGACAGCGGAGTGCTTACCAACAACCGGAGGCTGGTAACCAAGAACATGTGGTTCAACGGCACGGCGCTTTCGGCGCAGGCCCGCCGTGCGCTGGACCACGAACAGGTGACCGTAGTTGCCCATGAGACCGGATGGATTCACACGCTCTACACGGAAGCCACGATTTCCACGGAGGCTTACGCGCGGTTCGACGACCGGTTGCGGGCTTTTCTGACTGCCACCCTTACGGTGGAAGTGCTCGGCAATTTCCTTCGCCATCAGCAGTCGCTCCAAAAATGCTTTCAAATCCGCTGGAGCCTGCACGGCGCTGATCACTATCTACCATTGGAGCAGGCCTTTGCCTACGAGAACGGCTGCGCCTTCCGTGTCACGGACAAAACGCGGGCCAAGCTGCTGGGAGAAGTTGAAGTTGTCGATTTTCTTGACGCCCGTCTGCCGGGGCGTATTGTGCTGAACGATCTCGAGGCATTTGTCGAGGACCGGCGTCTGGATTTGCGGAAGCCTGATGACGTGCGCGCCCTGCGCGACCTTTTCATTTGCGGCTGCATGAATGCCGAGGAGACTATTGCCCACTTAGTCCGCTTCTGTAAGACCGATCCGCGGCTGCCCGATCCTGCCGCGCGGCACTTTGCATCCGGCGGCGAACCGCTGAATCTGGATGCGGGCATGTCCCGCGAAGCGCTGATTGCCCGCCTGGAAACGTTGCGCGGCTCCAATGCCGCGGTGGATCTGGCTTTCTACGTCTACCGTGATCTCAACCGGATTGATCCCGCGCCGTTTGTCGCGGCAGCACTGGAACGTTCTCCCGTATCGCTGGCGGCCACGGCAAGTCTCTCGTTGGCAGAGTGCGAGTCGCGCGTGCGGGCATTGGAAGCGGTTTCGATTTATGATGATCCCGGACGTCTGGCGCAGCCTGACGAAGTCTGGAATTTTGGCCGCGGCGACGGACTGGAGCAGGCCATGCTGCTGGCCAATCTGCTGCTAGCCCGCGATCCTGCTGCTGAAGCACGGCTGGAGATCGGACCCGGGCAGGCCGTTCTGTCAATCGCCGGACAAACCTATCCATTCGCAACCGCCAAAGGGTTGCCTCCCCAGTCCTGGCCACTGATAAAACGCCGTGAATAGCGGCTGTTTTGAATGTTACCCCGGCTGGTTCAGCCGGCTGAAGAATGGAATGGCTGTGTTGTGAAAAAGGTCTTCAATACCACTGTAATTCTGATGCTGGTGATGGTGGTGTTTGTCGGCGTTGGCGAGAAACTGGCCGACCGTTTTCTGCCGTTGTATCTGGGTGCGCTGGGGGCGGGGGCGATCGCTTTTGGCGCGCTGAACGCGCTGATCAATCTTCTGGGCGCAGTCTATTCCTATCTCGGTGGCTGGCTGAGCGACCGCTTCGGGTACCGGCGCGCGCTGGGCATCTTCACAATCATGGCGTCGCTCGGTTACGCAGTAGTGATTGCCATCCCGCACTGGTGGGCGGTGTTTGCAGGCGCGCTTTTTTTTGGCGCCTGGACCGCGATATCCCTGCCGGCCGTGATGAGCCTGATTTCCAAGACTGTTCCCGAAAATCGCCGCGCTCTCGGGGTCAGCATCCATGCCCTGACCAAGCGCATTCCGATGGCGCTGGGGCCGGTGCTCGGTGGCTTGCTGATCGTCTACTTCAGCGGCCGGCATGGCGAAAGTCTTGGAACGGTAATTGCCATCCGCGTGGCCTTTGCCATTGCCATGGTTTTGGCGCTGATTGCCGCCGGACTGATGTGGCGCTTTGCCGGAGATGATGGAGAAGCGATGAAAAAGCCCGCGCCACTGCGGGAATCTTGGCGCTATTTTACCCCGAAACTGCGGGTTTTGCTGGTGGCCGACATGTTGGTCCGTTTTGCCGAGCAACTGCCTTATGCTTTTCTGGCTGTCTGGGTCTGCCGGAATCTGGCCGTATCCGAACTTAAATTCGGCTGGCTGACATTTATCGAAATGCTCACGGCCATGCTGGTTTATCTGCCGGTGGCGTGGCTGGCCGATCGCGGCACTAAAAAACCATACGTGGTCATCACCTTCGGTTTTTTCACGCTTTTCCCGATGGTATTATGGCTGGCAGGCTGGCTGCCGCAGCAATTAAAACGGCCCGAATTGCTCTTCCCCCTGCTGGTTGCGGCGTTCATTATCCGGGGATTGAAGGAATTGGGCGAGCCGACGCGCAAGTCGCTGATTCTCGATCTGGCGCCGGAGCATGCCAAAGCCGCTACCTTTGGAACTTATTACCTGATTCGCGACGGGGTTGTTTCGGTGGTGGCGCTGGCTGCCGGGTTTTTGTGGAATCTCGGTCCGTTGGCAAACTTTGCTACGGCTGCGGGTTTCGGACTCCTGGGAACAATCTATTTCGCCTGCTACGGACGTGATTTAGGCGGGCCTTCAAAATCTACGACGCCATGAAGAACGCAGCCCGTGTGGTTTTACATGCGTAACGGACTTTGCATGTTTACATCAGGTTTCCGTCCAGACGGTAGCGGTCGAAAATGTAAAACTCAGGGGGCGGTGAGACGTCGCAATTCCGGGATGCGGTAGGCGTGCGAGATACGGGCGTTGGCTTCAGCGCGCAGGGCGGGGTCGAGCGCCAGATCTACGCCGATGCCGTGCAATCTCAGACGTGTAATACCGCCGTCGCGATCCACGCAGCGCGCGACGTCCCGCAAGTTGCGCACAGGCTCGCCGTTGACTGCTGTCACCACGTCGTCGCGAAACTCCTGATAGCCAATATTGACAGGGTCGGGAAGCACGCTGGAGAGGATCACAATGCGATCGCCGGGCCGTTCAGGCTGGGTGGCGCGGGTCAGATAAATGTGCGCCAGGCGCGGGTTGGCGTTGACCAGGCCGCGCTCGCCGTTGCGCAGGTAACTGCCGGTCAGTTCGCGCAACACAAAGCCGCATTCGACCAGATAATCCGGCGGGGTGCCGGCGGTATTTTCGGGAATCAGCGCGTCCGCTTCGTTGTACGATGTAAGCGTGATTGAAACGGTGCGGGGCTGTCCGCTGCGTACGAGCTCCACGGAGATGGTTTCGCCGGCATGCCGGCGGCCGGCAATGGCATGACTTAGGCGCAGTCGTCCATAGTCAGGATCCAGATAGAATCCCTGATTGTCCACCGCAAAGCCGTCCCAGCGCAGTATAACGTCGTTTGGCAGTAGCGACCCGGCCGCGCTGGATGTGGGCACGGTCTGTACGATCTGGATGCCATCGCCGATTTCCGGTACGCCCAGATAGCGGCGCAGCACCGGGTCCACGAGTGCGCTCCAGGTAAAGCCGGCGTAGGGCGGAGCATGGTAGAGCGGCAGTGACGCAGCGTGCAAAAAGCTTGCCAGAATGGGGGCGGGCAGCACGAATCCAGACTGGCGCTGGGCGTCGTAGCGCATCATCAGGCCTGCCAGATGCGAGCCGATGAAAACCGGGGCGCCGGTGTTCATCACGCGCAGGTCTGATAACACCCGGCAGGTGAGCACGGCAGACGGAGCGGCGGGGAGTGCCTCGACCGAGAGTTCTACGATCCGGCCTGTG
>JBAXJV010000243.1:0-4660 GCA_037137675.1 bacterium
AGCTGTTCCGGTCAAGCAGGGGATTTACCGATCCTGAAGAAGCGCGCCGGTTTGAGGCTGAAACAGGCGTTGACTGGCTTTCTGTTTCCGTCGGCAATATTCACGGCGCTATTTCCGGGGCAGCTAAAAGCTCTACGAAGGTTCAGGCCCGTCTGAGTATTCCGCATTTGCAACGCCTGCGCGGGATGGTTTCAGTTCCTCTGGTTCTGCATGGCGGATCTGGCATTCAAAAAAGTTTTGTGCTCGAGGGCATTCGCAATGGCATCGCCAAAATCAACGTGGGCACGGCTATTCGTCAGGCTTACGAAGCCAGCATGGCGGATGCCGGGGCGGCTGAACAGGCTGTGTTTCTGGCAGTGCGTCAGGTGCTCGTAGATGAATTGGAAGTTGCCGGTTCGGCGCGGCGGTTGAATCCGCCGTCGTGAATGGATGCTTATGCGAAATCAACCTTAAAGGAGTCAGATAATGAAAGAACAGAAGTCCAGCTTCGCCCTGTTTTTTGGAAACCGCGGTTTTTTCCCGGCATCGCTGCAGAAAGGCGCCCGTGATGAAATGAGCCGGGTGCTTCGCGGGCTCGGCCACAAGATTCTAACACTCGACGAAAAAGCCACCCGCTATGGCGCAGTCGAAACTCCTGCCGAAGGCCGTATCTACGCCGAGTTCCTGCGGAAAAACGCCGGCAAATTCGACGGTGTTATTCTCTGCCTGCCCAACTTCGGTGATGAAACCGGGGCCATTGCAGCGCTGCAGGACGCCGGCGTGCCGATTCTGATTCAAGCTTATCCGGACGATCTGTCCCGCATGGCGCCAGCCACCCGGCGCGATGCTTTTTGCGGCAAGTTTTCGGTCATGGATGTGTTCGTTCAAAACCGGCTGAAATTCACTGTGCTGCCGCCGCATACACTGCATCCTGAAGACCAGAAGTTTGTCACCCAGATTGATTACTTTGACCGCCTCTGCCGTGTGGTGCGGGGCTTACGGCGCATGACCGTCGGAGCGATCGGGGCCCGCACTTCGGCCTTCAAAACCGTCCGGATTGATGAAGGCGCCCTGCAGGCACACGGGATCACCATGGAAACGATGGATCTCTCCGATGTTTTCGCCCGCATGCGCAAGCTGAAGGATGCCGATCCGGCGCTCAAGGCGAAGGCGCAGATGCTCGAACGGTACACTTGTTGGAAGGGTGTTCCGCGCCGGGCATTGGGGGAGATCAGTCGCCTGGGCGTGATTCTGGACCGCGTCGTCGCCGAGCTGGGGCTGGACTGCCTGGCCTTACGCTGCTGGGTTGAATTGCAACAACAGTTGGGCATATCGCCCTGCGTGTTGCTGAGCGAGATGAATGAACGGGGTGTGGCTGCCGCCTGCGAAGTGGATGTTGGCAATGCCGTCACCATGCATGCCCTGCGTCTCGCCTCGGGGCGGCCCGCCACCTGTCTGGATTGGAATAATAATTATGGCGACAATGAGAATAAATGTATTCTTTTCCATTGCGGGCCTGTGCCGCAGAGCATGATGACCGCGCGCGGACAAATCACCGACCACGCTATTCTGGCCAATGCTGTCGGCAAAGGGTGCAGCTTCGGATGTAATACCGGGCGGATCGCGCCGGGAGCCATGACTTTCGGCAGTCTGCTGACGAGTGAAGGTCAGTTGGAGTTTTATCTGGGCGAGGGAAAATTCACCGGCGATACGATCCCCGAAGATTTCTTCGGCTGCGCCGGAGTAATGGAAATTCCCGATTTACAGAAGGTGCTTCAGACGATCGGATACCTCGGCCACCGGCACCATGTCAGCCTGACCAGCGGGTTTTACGCTGCTCCGGTCCTTGAAGCCTTCCGTAAATATCTCGGCTATAACGTCGTGCGGGTATGAGCCTGCTGGGAATTGATGTTGGCACCAGCGGCTGCAAGGCGGCGGTTTTTGATCCAGACGGACGATGCCTGTCTCTGGCTTGCCGCGAGTATTCGCCGGTTAGTCCCCGGCCAGGCTGGTTCGAACTGGACAGCCGGGTGGTTACGGCGCTGGTCTTCGAAGCGATCGCCGAGGCTGTGTCGCGCGCTGCAGATGACCCGGTTACGGCCTTGTGTGTAAGTTCGCTGGGCGAGGCGATGACGCCGGTTGATGCCGGACGGAGGATCCTGGGCAACAGCATTTTGATGGCTGATCAACGGGGCGGGGATCTGGTTGAGTCGGTTCTGGAGGTGCTGGGCAGCGAAGCTTTCTATCGCATCAATCGCAATTTTCCTGGTTCCAGTTATTCGCTTCCAAAGTTGCTGTGGCTGAAGCAGAACCAGCGCGAATTGTATGACCGGACTGACCGCTTCCTGATGTGGTCGGACTGGATTGCCTATGCGCTGGGCGGCGAAGCGGTGACCAGTTATTCGCTGGCCAGCCGTACTTTGCTTTTCGATCTTCAGACCGGCACATGGTCGCCGGAACTTTTGCGCTTGAGCGGAATTGATGCTGGTAAACTGGCGATGCCGTGTCCGTCCGGAACGGTGATCGGCGAAGTCTCGCCGGCAATGGCAAAACAGCTGAATTTGCCTGCTGGAGTCCGTATTGTAGTTGGTGGCCATGACCAGTGTTGCAATGCACTGGGCGCTGGCATCGGATCTGCGGGACGGGCGGTCTGCGGGATTGGTTCGTTCGAGTGCCTTACGCCTGTGTACGACCATGTTCCGCCTGCGGAACCGATGATGCGACACGGCTTGAACGTTGAACATCACATCCTGCCGGGATTGTATGTGTCGTTCATATATAATCAAGCTGGGCTGCTCGTGAAATGGTTTCGTAACACATTTGCGCAGGAAGCCGCGCTTGATGGCGCTTATGCACGGTTGGACGCCGAGATGCCGGTGGAGCCGACACGCTTGATGGTGCTGCCGTATTTCGATGTGACCGGCCCGCCGGAATTTGTCGGTGATGCCTCCGGAGTAATTGCCGGGCTGAAGATGGGGACGACACGCGGCGAGATTCTGAAGGCGATCCTTGAGGGAGAGACATTTTATTTTGCCGCCGGCCTGGATGCGCTCCGTGATCTTGGGATCAGCACCACTGAATTCGTGGCGACCGGCGGTGGCGCCCGTTCGGACAAATGGCTTCAGATCAAAGCCGATATTTTCGGCGTGCCTTTCGTACGCCCGCGTTTCACGGAAGGCTCGCTGTTGGGGGCAGCGATTCTGGCAGGGGTGGCGACGGGCGTCTTCCGGGAAGTGGAAGAAGGGGTCCGGCGGTTTGTGTCACGTGAGCGAATATTTGATCCTGATCCGGTACGCCATGCTTTTTATCAGGAGCGGTATCAAAAATATCGCACGCTGTTTCCTTTGATGCGCGACTACTTGAAGCACTTGTAATCCAGCGCATGCCAAACCGGAAGCATCGTGAATCGAGCTTCCTTAACTATCTACTTGGCGTCGGAGATCGTCTCGTCCACGCGCAGGCGGGTGCGTTCGCCATTTTCCAGATTGGCAATCTCCAGATCCTTGACCATCCACTGGCCATCCACTTTGCGCACGCTTTTGATTGTAATCTGGCGCAGGCGCCGGCCGGCGGTGTCGAAGCCTTCGGCCCGTAACATCATGCGGGCGCGGATTTCAACCCATAGGCGCACAACGGTATAACTGGCGCCGGAATTGGGCGGCGCCCGGATGTCAACTACGTAGCAATCCTGATCCTTGACCTCCTGACGGCCGATGGTGCGGGCGTCGGGCCACCAGAGGAACCCCAGCATCAGATCCATCCAGCTCACTGTCGCGCCAGTAATCGGAGCGCTCCAGTCCGCCTGTGGCGCCGGAACCGGCGGGTCGCCGCGAAAGGCTCGGATGGCCGGAGCGCCTGCCTGACGCGGTCGCGTCACCTGCACCCGTTCGAGTTCGCGTCCGAAGGCGTCATTCAGAATGTAGAGCGCATCGAGGCTCTCTCCGGCGCCGGGTTGAAACCGTATTTCAATCCGCTGCGTGCCTTTTTCATTGTCGTCGGAATCACAGGTGATCAGATGGCCACGCAGCGTGACCGGCCGGGCCGGCAGCCGCGCGCGAATTTCCGAAAGCAGCGTCACGGCATCGGGCAGGGCGTTAGTGGTGGCCGCCGGGGCGGACCATGATGCAGGAGCAAGGATGCAGGCCAGCGCTGCGACGGCCTGCACGGCGATTCTCAGACGCCTTATGCGGCGGGCAGGTGGAGGGTGGAGGGTGGAGGGTGG
Organism: bacterium; assembly: GCA_037137675.1. GTDB lineage: Bacteria > Verrucomicrobiota > Kiritimatiellia > CAIKKV01 > CAIYGI01 > CAIYGI01. Next base: position 4,202 of record JBAXJV010000243.1, read on the forward strand.
AAGGTGGATGGCTGATCTCAATTTTGTTGCCTCAAGCGGAAACCAATTCTTTTTTTTTGGCGGACGACCGCCTTTGATGCCGTTGGCGCGGCTACTGATGGTTTTGCGCGCACTTCTTACCGAACCCCCCAGACGTCCCATTTGCGCGGCGGCAAAGGTCACTGCCTGCATGCGAAGCGGATAGTCTTCCGGATGGGCAAGAATTCTGGTGTGCAAATCGATGTCGGCTTCATTCCATCGTATGTGTCCGTGTCCGCAGTACTCGACATTAAAGAGCTGATTTGACGGCAATGCGGCAAGATATGGGAAGTCGGAAAATGCGGCAAAATATCCCTTGTCTTCCACGACGAGGTAAAGCCCCTCGGATGTCATCATCTTAACTTCAGCATTTTTCTTTGCGATTATTCCATGCATTCTCGATCACCTCCTTGTTCTTTTCAGCAATCCGAACAATTTTCC
>JBAXJV010000244.1:0-4658 GCA_037137675.1 bacterium
TCCTGTTCATCTCTGTGACTGACCAGTGCAACCTCGCCTGTCAAGGCTGCTGGGTCACACCATGTTCTCCGGGCCGGGAACTCGACAGCACTACGCTGAACTCGCTGATCGAGACCTGCAAGCGCAAGGGGTCCTTTTTTTTTGGGATTCTGGGCGGCGAACCGCTGTTGCACAAGGGACTTTTGCAGGTGTTCGAACAACATCCGGAGTGCTACTTCCTGCTCTTTACCAACGGCACGCTGATCACGGACGGGATTGCCGGGGAACTGCGGCGACTCGGCAACGTCAGCCCGCTGATCAGTATCGAAGGCCTGACGGATGTCAGCGATGAACGGCGCGGCGGGCGTGATGTCTATGCACGCACCATGGCGGGAGTAGAGCAATGCCGGAAGAACCGGCTGGTCATCGGCGCGGCCACCAGCGTCTGCCGTTCCAACCTGCACGATCTGGCATCCGGAAGCTTTATTCAAGATCTAACGCAACGCGGAGTCCACTATCTCTGGTACTACATCTACCGTCCGGTGGGGCCAAGGCCGGCGCCGGAGCTGGCCTTGTCGCACGAACAAATTGTCGAACTGCGCCGGTTCATCGTTGATATCCGGCGTCACGCTCCAATGCTGATCGTGGACGCCTACTGGGACCACCAGGGCAAGGCGCTCTGTCCGGCGGCTGTCGGCATGGCCCACCACATCGGGCCCGGCGGCGATATCGAGCCCTGCCCGCCGCTGCAGTTTGCGTGCGATAACGTCCGCGACGGCCGCCCGCTGGAAGAGCTCTTCGGCCAGCCGGGCTTTCTTCAGGCCTTCAGGAAGTTTGCCAGCCGCACAACGCCGGGCTGCGTAATCATGGAACGCCCCGATCTGTTACGGGAATTTCTGCTGCAGCAGAACGCCCGCGACACAAGCGGCAGAGGCACCGGCTATCTGGAACTGGCGGCGTTGCGGCCGCACACGAGCCACCATCTGCCGGGCATGGAAATTCCGGAGAAAAGCGCCGCCTACCGCTTTTCAAAAAAACACTGGTTCTTCGGATTTGGCGCCTATGGATGAACGAATGCAAACCCCGGCGACCAAAGCGCAGGAGCATAAATTAACCGTCCCTGCGGACAAATCCGCGCGGGATGCGATTCGCCAGGCGGTGCAGATTTATTGCGCAGGACAGACGCTGGTGCCACCGCTGGCCCTCGAGGAAATCGAGGCGCACGCCGACTGTGTGCTGCAGGCGGCGCACATCGAAACTTGCTTCCGCGGCTTCGTGACCGTGCTGGTCGGCAATGAGGTCTGGCGCGACACGCTGGCCGCCACACCCTTCGAGCGCCGCGTGTTGCTGTTGCCGCAATGCCTGAGGTCGAGCACCGCCTGCCCTGCTGAATCAGACGCTCTCGGACTGCTGTGCGAGACCTGCGGCCGCTGTGCAATCGGCGGCATTCAGAAAGAGGCCGAGCGTCTGGGATATTCAGTTCTGGTTGCAGAAGGCACCACGGTGGTCTCGGCGCTGCTGGCCGGCGGCAAAATCAACGCCGTTGTGGGGGTCAGCTGCCTGGAAGCTCTGGAAAAGTCCTTCCGCCCACTCGTAACGCACGCCGTACCGGCCCTGGCAGTGCCTCTGCTTCGCGACGGGTGTGTGGATACGGAAGCGGACAGCGCCTGGATTCTGGAGCTGCTGCGCCTGCGGAGCGATGCGCCGCCCGCCGCTGTCAGAATGGACATGCGGGCGTTGCGCCGCGAGGTGAGCGGGTGGTTCGAGCATGGCGCCCTGGACGGGTTACTGAACCTCTCCGGCAGTGTTACCGAAGACATGGCGCTTGAGTGGATGGCCAAAGGCGGCAAGCGCTGGCGTCCAACACTTGCGGCCTGCGTTTTCAAAGCCTTGACTGATCCGTCGGCCGGGACCCCCGGGATGCTGAAACTGGTGGCGGTGGCCGTGGAATGCTTCCACAAAGCCTCGCTTATCCACGACGACATTGAGGATGGCGATGACTTCCGTTACGACGCGCCGACACTGCACCGGCGGCACGGCGTGGAGGTCGCGATCAATGTCGGAGATCTGCTGATCGGAGAGGGCTACCGCTTAATCGCGGCATCCGGCGCGCCCGCCGGGCAGGTGCACCAAATGCTGGCTGTCGCCGCCGGAGGCCACCGCACGCTGTGCATCGGGCAGGGCCAGGAACTGCTGCTGCGGGGAAAGCCGGAACGTGTCACGGTTGATGCCGTTCTCGAAATCTTTCGCCGCAAAACCGCTCCCGCCTATGACGTCGCACTGCAACTCGGGGCGATCTGTGCGGGCGCGGACCGGGACACACGCGCCATCCTGACGGCTTTTAGCGAGGCTCTGGGGGTTGCCTATCAAATCCGCGACGATTTGGAGGACGTGGCTGCTGACCACCCGAAGCGGCTCAACGCGCAAAACCAGCCTTCGCTGCTACTGGCGCTGGAGCACGAGGAATTATCCGGCAGTACTGAACCCGTCCTGAATTCCGTCACGCCAGAGCGGATCCAGAATGCGTTCGACAGAGGCCATGAGCGAAGCCGGAGGGCCGAGCAACAGGCGCGCAAGTTGCTCCGGCAGTACGAAGATCGCGCCCTCCGGTCACTGCGCCCGCTACGGCAGACCACCCTGAAAAGCCTGCTCTATCGCGTGGCCGCGAAAATCCTCAGCCCGGCTCCGGCGCCATGAGCCGCACCTCCGGGATGGTCCGCCTTGCATCACGCGCAATTCAGTACATGGAGGATAGCGATGTCGCCGACGTTGGCCGCTTTCTCCGGAGCCGGATCGGGACGGACGGCGGATTCCGGGGCCGCGCGGAGGCCAGCGACCTTTACTACACACTTTTTGGCGGCGCCTGTCTGACGGCCTTGCAGATTCCTCCGCCACACGGTCCGGTCCGGCGATACTTGAAAACTTTCGGCGACGGCGCGGGATTGGATTTTATACACGCGGCCACTCTGGCGCGCTGCTGGGCGGCCTTACCGTACCCGTTTTCGACGCAGCGCGGACGAAGGTTGCTGCCGCGCATTGAGGCGTATCGCGCAGCTGACGGCGGCTACAACCCTGCCGCGCCCGGCACAGTGCACGGAACGGTCTACGGCGGGTTTCTGGCTTTTCTGGTTTATCAAGAAAGCGGCGCTACGCTGCCCTGTCCGCAAGCGCTGCTTGCCAGTCTGGCCGCGCTGCGCGCCGCCGACGGTGGATACGCAAATGACCCGGGGCTGCCCATCAGCACCACCACGGCGACCGCCGCCGCGATTCTGCTCCAGCAATGGCTCGCGCGCGCCGGCGACCAGCAGGCCGTCGCCGCACTGCAGCTCTGCGAGCGGCCGGCAGGCGGGTTTGCTGCCTCCGCGTGCGCGCCGGGGCCAGACCTGCTCTCCACAGCCACGGCGCTCTATGCGTTGCACGCCTCGGCCGCGCGTCCTGCGTACGTCGAAAAACATCTCGATTTCGTGGAATCGCTCTGGGACGCAGGCGGAGGATTTCGCGGCCACCCGCACGACCCGCTGGCGGACTGCGAATACACTTTTTACGCTTTGCTGGCGCTGGGGTGCCTGCACGACACATAACGCGCGGCCTTTTAAAAGAAGCAACGGCTCAGGATTACGTAACCGTGGCTGGCGAGTAGAAGTTCAGTCGTAAAGTTCCGGGCGTGCATCCGCCAATGCCTGATAGTGTCCAACCCATTCCGCACGGGCATGTTTCAGCCGCTCGCCATCGAGGTCGGCAATCACCATCGCCTCTTCGCCGGAGCTGTTTTCAGCAACAGTTTCACCGTCCGGACCGAACACGCCGACATATCCAGGGAACCACTCACCGCCCATGGTCTCACCCGCATTATCAACGTATATCCCGTAACACGAATAGTCGTAAGCGCGCGCCCGCCAATATTTTTGCACATGCCTGCGGCGCTTCTGAATCAACTCATCGCGGCTCCCCGGCTCACCGGCCTTCCAGTCGCAGGTGTGACCTGTGGGCGACACCAGCAGTTCCGCCCCGCGTCGCACCAGGGTTTCGGAAGCGCGCGGGAAGGCGCTGTCATAGCAGATCTGAGTGCCCACCTTCACAAATCCGAGGTCCTGAATCGAAAGCTCATCGCCGGCCAGACAGCACCGCTTCTCCGCTGCAGTCAGATGGCATTTGCGATACGTGAGGGTACCGCAGGGGCCCGCGTAGAATTGCGATACATAGACGCCGGCTGCCGCGCGCTCAAAAAGCCCGTACGAAATCCAAACCGCATGCGCAGCCGCCACTTTTTGCAGGGCAAGGACCGCCGGCGCATTCGCATCCAGAGCGGAGACGCCGATCTTATCAAGGCAGTAGCCGGACAGAAAACCCTCGGGGAAAACGATCAGCCTGGCACCCGCATCCAGCGCCGCCGTGATCCAATGCAGCATTTTCGACAAATTGACCTGCACCTCACCCATGACCGGGTTCAAGGCAATAGCGGCTACGCGAAACGATTGCATGCTATGACTCCCTGATACATTAATGGCTCCGCATCCGCCCCGGCCACGCAGCGGCAGGGATACCGGCTAATGATTCATCTAACCTGAAAGAAAATGCCAGAAACCACCCGGAATCGCAATCACAACGGCGCAGCCCATTATCCTCACAATCCTGCTCCAGCCTGTTAATCCTGTCGCCAACACCACGTAACACCCCCT
>JBAXJV010000245.1:0-4657 GCA_037137675.1 bacterium
CCCGCAAAGAAGTAAATTACCAGCATCGTAAAAGCCACAGCTCGGAAGCGAGCAGGAAGATGCAGGTTTTCCAACAGCCTATAAAGCTTGACCACTGAATGCGGCGCGCATGATTTCATCGTGATCGAACGGCTTTTCGACAAAGGCCACGATCAGACCTGACTGGATAGCCGCAGTGATAACAGGGTCATCCTGATAAAAGTAACCTGAGACGATTACAATACGGATGCCGGGGGTGACTTTCTGAAGCCTCCGTGCCAGAACAAACCCGTCTATGTCCGGCAGCTTGGCGTCTAGAAATGCCACCCGGAAAGGCCTGCTCTCCGCCAGCGCTATAGCCTCGTTGCCGTTAGCGGCCGTACTACAAACCAGGCCGGCATTTTTCAAAATTCTTCCGAGCGCCCAGCATATTTCCGGTTCGTCATCAACAATCAGAAACTGGCTGTCGTTATTCTTCAAAATCCACCTTTAAAGTATTGCTCAAAGGCAGCTTGACCGTAAAAGTACTGCCTTTCCCCACGATACTCTCAACATCAATGCTGCCTTTATGCTGTTTGAGCACAGAATAACAGATGGCCAGACCCAGGCCCGTTCCACTGCCTGCGGAGGATGTCGTATAGAACGGATCAAAGATCTTCTGGATATTCTCCTTTGGAATGCCGCACCCGCTATCCGAAACCCGGACTATGACGCTGCCAGCAACAGTGCGCACATCAATACTCAGCAATCCACCGTCCGGCATTGCATTCACGGCATTTATAAACAAATTCATAAACACCTGCTGCAACAGCGTTTTAGAACCGTGTATTGCAATCTCTTTATGGGCGAAAAACAGCTCCGTTTTGACCTTGTGAATCTTGGTGTTATTGCCAGTCACGTCCAGCGTTTCCTTGATCAGAGCAACCAGGTTGACGCAGTCCGTCTGATTCGTTGTGGCAGGCCTGGCATATCTAAGGAGGTTTTCTATGATCGCCGAGGCACGTTGGATACCACGTCGAATATTCCCCGCGCACTCCTTGAGAAATTCCGGCGTAATGTTATCTTCATCAGTGAGAAACTGGGCGGCGGACGAACAGATGGCGAGAGGATTTCTAATCTCGTGGGCAATGCCTCCAGCCATGACCCCAAGAGCGGCCAATTTCTGGGATTGGGCCAGCTCCATTTCGAACTTCCGCCTCTCCGTCAGATCGCGCCCCACGGCCACGACACCAACCGTCTGACTAGCATGATCCAGCAGCGGCGAGAAAACCCATGAGACAAGCAGTGACGCAGATTGCTTGGTTCTCAGGAAACACTCCTTGATCTGAGTCGAGTTCTGCGCATTGACACGTGCGAGCACTGCTTGAATATCCGCCTGGCACTCATCGGCGCAGAACTCTGAAAACTTGCGCCCCCGCGCCTCTGTGGCGGAGTAGCCTGAAAGTTTTTCCGCTGCAACGTTCCAAGTAAGTATCACGCCTGAATTATCCGTGGAAAGAATCAGGTCGCTGGCGCCATCCACGATGCTTGCCAGATGCCGTTCCACCCGCCGCACTTCTTCACTGAGTCGCACCTGCTCCGTTACATCGTTCATGAGCAGCAGCACCCCTTCCGTCTGTCCCTGCCAGGCGAACGGGAGAAGACTGTAGTAATATATGCGGATGGGCACACCCGGGGCGCGGTAGGTCATCCGCTCGCCCTGGATGGAATGATTAGTTTCAAGAACATGACAAACCCGTCTGGCAATATCCATCTGTTCGAGAATCACGGCGGGAAAAACCTCCGCGATCCTGCGTCCAATGGTATCGTGCAGGGTTTTCTGGCTCTTTTCGATAAAATTACGGTTTGCTGAGAGAATGCGCAGGTTCGGGGAAATCAGGAGCACGGAAGAAGGAATGGCATCCAGAAGCATGGCATAAAGTTTCTCGTAGCGCGCAGAAACCGCAGTGGCCTCGGGATCAATTCGAGTATCTTTCATTATAATTGCACGGATGTTACGGGCTGGCGTTCTAATTGCAACTTTACTGGTTCACTAGACCTCCGGTGCAATCTCCGGAGCGGCGAAATTGTAGGGCGGCCACGGGCCGCTGATCAAAGTCTTGGATCCTTCCTGCTCGACCGCACGCTGAAAAATCTCTCTGAACAGGCCGACCTGGCTCTTCGGAACCAGATAATAGAGCGACAGGATAATCGCCCCATCGCGCGTGGCCGTCTCGGCCCGGTGCTCGCATTGCAGCCCCGAAAATGCCTGAACATAACGCTCCATGAGCGCCTGATGATGCAGCGAATGCTGATCCCGCATACTGTAATGTGCCTTGCGCATGGCAAGGTAGCCGCATCCATCTGCCGGCGGTACCTCTGGCCGGGGTTTCACCATCTGTTCAGGAAGAAGAATTCGAATCCCCATTTCAACATGCCCGTCCAATTCATCCAGCAATTCCCCATACTCACGCTTTTTTTCCTCCAATAAACGAGAAACCGCCGGCATCCCATCCAGAACACAACCGTAGCGCATAGGGACAACCGCCTGCATACGAAAAAGTTCTTCGATCACCCGGCCATACACAACAAGCTCAGCAACCGGCGGCGCGTTTTTCACGGCATCCAACTCCGAGATGGCGGCGACCAGCCCATGCGCGGTGATGAAAGAGACCGCCTTGCCCGTCACTCCCGCCATCGCCGGCGCACCATCAACCACCGGCGCTTTCATAATGCAATAAAGTAAATAAAGCATAAGCAGCAGCTCGTTGGTTTTATTTTTTGTCCATTTCCAGAACCGGGGTGAAATGGTAAGGCGGCCAGGGGCCCGACGCCTCAAGCTGAACCCCCAGAGGTTCATGGCGGACGTTCCACTCAGACGTCAACCGCTGCAGACTTTCAACGGAACATTCGGGAACAAGCAGTGCGGTATGTATAAACATTTCGTCGTCACGCCCTGTCAACTCCTGTGACAAAAGCCGCCCTTCGCTGGAAGTTGAGAATACATCCCTGAAGGAGGCGAATATGTCGTCCGCTATTCCTTTGAGCCAGGCCGCCAGCTCCCGATCCACTGCCCCTTTGATTTTCTGCTCCAGCAAATACCTTTTTCCAGGAGCCAGCCCGGCGAGCTGCGCTTGCTCCTCCGCCAGGCGCGCGGCCATAAGGCGTGACTTGGCCTGCGCCCTGTCCACAAACGCCTTGAGTGTCCATTCCTTCTGTCCGCCCGTATCTATAAAAAACCGCGATAATGCCTCCCGATGTCGCTCCAACGACAACGCCATGGCATCCAAAGAAGAAAAGACGCATCCGAACCGCACGGGCAGGACGGGAGCCTGACGCATAATCGTCATGATCGCCTCCTCGTGGCGCAGTGCCCGCGGCGCAACCCAGGCCAGATCCGACAGTTTTTCTCTGGATTCCGTGCCGCAGAAATCCTCCAGGGCAACTGTCGAAAGAATGGCTGTAACGCCGGCGACGGACTCCGTAAAAAGCGGCTGCGCTGGGTCTATTCCGGAACCTCCAATTTTCAGAAGCGCGTTTTGCGGCGTCAAGCAGAAAAGGTAAAGGCCATAACTCATTCTACCGCCTTTTGACTTCCTCCAGCGCATCAGCGATATCCTGGCGCTGAATCATAATTTCCGGATCCCCGTCCGCATCCTTCTCAATCCCCTTCACGGCCCGGCGAACCGCTGTCATGGCTGCTTTTCGAGCGACTGCGGCAATTTCGGCGCCGCTGAATCCATCCGTTTGCGCAGCCAGTTCCGCATAGTTGATTTTTTTTGACAACGGCTTTTGACGGAATTGAACGGAAAAAATATCCTCGCGGTCCTTTTCGTCGGGCAGCCGCATTTCGACGATGTCGTCGAACCGTCCGGGCCTGAGCACCGCAGCATCCAACATATCCCGGCGGTTAGTGGCCCCCAAAACCAGCACCCCGCGCAGTTCATCAATCCCGTCAAACTCCGCCAAAAACTGGCTCAAGATCCGCTCGGAGACATGCGAGTCTGCGGTTCCCGCGCTGCGGGTCGCCACCAGGGCATCAATTTCATCAAAAAAGATGATGCAAGGCGCGGCCTGCCTGGCTTTATGAAAAATTTCACGAATTCCTTTTTCAGATTCTCCGACCCATTTCGACATCAGGGCCGGGCCTTTGACGGAAATGAAGTTGACCTGACTTTCTGTGGCAATCGCCTTAGCCATCATGGTCTTACCGCATCCCGGGGGGCCTACCAGAAGAATACCTTTGGGCGGGGTCACGCCTCCCTTTTCGAATAGCTTTGGATACTTCAGGGGCCATTCCACAGCTTCGATCAGGCGTTTTTTCAGGGAAGCGAGTCCACCCACGTCACCCCAGTGAATATTCGGAGACTCGACGAAAACCTCGCGGATGGCGGAAGGTTCGATCTCCCGCAAGGCGGACAGAAAGTCCTCCATGCGCACTTCTAATTTGGAGAGCGTTTCGTAAGGAATCCCCGCCTGCGTAAAATCAATCTCGCCCATAATCTGCCTGAGGCAGCTCATGGCCGCCTCCCGGCAAAGGGCCTCGAGATCAGCGCCCACAAAACCGTGCGTGATCTCCGCCAGATGTTCCTTTTGGACATCTCCAGCCAGCGGCATGCCACGGCTATGGATTTCCAGAATCTCGAGCCGTCCGCAGCGGTCCGGAATAGGGATTACGATCTCCCGATCAAACCGCCCC
>JBAXJV010000246.1:0-4635 GCA_037137675.1 bacterium
GTACGCGCGAAGTTGTTGGAGGATAGTCTCGATGGATTGCTGGTTCGTTTTGAAGTTACAGATACAGGTATCGGCATTGAGGCTGACGAGATTGATCGGTTATTTAAGGTCTTTGAACAGCTTGATATCTCGACCACACGCAAATACGAAGGCACCGGACTGGGGCTCGCCATCACGAAGCGACTGGTACAACTGATGGGGGGGGAGGTCGGCGTCGAGACTACGCTGGGCAAGGGCAGTACGTTCCGTGTTGTTATTCCGCTTTCGCAGGGTCACCAAAAAAAATGCTAACTATTCAGCCGGAAGGCAGAATGGAGGAGTCAGAAAAATGAATTCTCACGTGCCAGCTGCATCTCTTGCCAGTAACGGCACCGGAAAAATTCTGGTTGTTGATGACGATGTTATTAACAGGAAACTGCTCCGTGATATCCTGGAAGCTTGTGGATACCAGGTGACGCTGGCTGAGGACGGTATGCAGGCGCTTGAGACTGCGCTGGACAATCCGCAGGACGTCATTCTGCTGGACGTGATGATGCCCAGGATGAATGGTTACGAGGTCTGCGCTCAACTCCGTAAGGACTCGCGCACGGCGCATCTTCCGGTTTTGATGATTACGGCCTTGAATGGCCGTAACGACCGGCTGAAAGGCATACAAGCCGGTGCCACCGATTTTATCACCAAGCCTATTGACGCCGAGGATATCCGCTTGCGCGTCAAGAATGCCGTTTTCGGCAAGCATCTTTACGATAAAGTTCAGGAGGACTACGCCAGACTTGGAAAACTGGAATTTCTCCGCGATAATCTTACGCAAATGATTGTTCACGACATTCGTTCGCCGCTGATGGTTTTATCCGGTGTCTTAGATAGGCTGGCGCTGGAAACGGATAACTTAAGCCAAATTCAGCGCCGGGACATCGCCCATGGCCAATCTTCCTGCCGCGAGTTGAGTGAAATGGTGAATTCCATGCTGGACGTCAGTCGCCTGGAAGCGGGAAAGATGCCGATTAGTCGTATGGCATGCGATATCCGGGAGATTGCCAGGTTGGCTGCGGAGTCGCTGGTTGCCATGGCACGGGAAAAGACTGTCGCGCTTAGCGTGACCGGCGATCCGGTCAGCGCCGACGTGGACAAAGACATCATCCGGCGTGTCTTTATCAACCTGATTGTGAACGCCATCAATTTTTCCTCTCCGGGCGGTCCCATTATCATTGGTGTCTCCTCTGCTGGAACGGCTGTGCGTGTCACGGTTACTGATCAAGGCAGTGGTATCCCGCCGGAGTATCACCAGCGGATTTTCGAAAAGTTCGGGCGGGTTGCATCCTGCGAGGAAAACCAGTCGTATTCAACAGGTCTTGGGCTGACTTTCTGTAAACTGGCGGTTGAAGCTCACGGCGGACAAATCAGCGTGGTTTCGGAACCTGGTAAAGGCGCAGTTTTCACTTTCGACCTGCCGGTGTCAATAACTCCATTGCCGGCGGAACCCCGGCAACCAGAGGAGAGCTGTCCGCCTCTGCCCACGCCCCCGCCCCCGCCCACGCCCCCGCCACGCTCAGCCAGAATTCTTGTAATTGATGACGAAAAGTGGCTCCGCGACAATCTCCAAACTATTCTGAACCGCTGCGGGTATTCGGTGGAAACCGCCGCCGATGGCCGGGAAGGCGTCGAGATGTACAAGCAGGCCATGGTTGGCGGATCGCCTTTTGATCTGGTCATTATGGATCTGATCATCCCCGGAGGAATTGATGGCAAGCAAGCGATCAAGGAACTGCTGGCGATCGATCCCGATGTCAGAGCGATTCTTGCCAGCGGTTCCGCCGATGCGGTCTTAATGGCTAGCCAGGCCAAATATGGGATCAAAGGCGTCATCGTCAAGCCCTATACCGCAAAACCGCTGCTGGCGTTATTGGATAAGGTTCTCAGGAGCTGATAACAATCATGGACAACGACGAAAAAACTGCAGGGCATCCGTCCGGACGGAAGCTGTTGTTGACAGCGTTACAGAAAAGCGAAGAATGGAGCCGGGCCATTCTGCAGGCTGACATTGCGGTGCACAATGAGTCCGAAGATGCCTTGCGCCAGACCGCGCTGGATCTGCGTGCACTGACTTTGCGCCTGCAATCTGTGCGTGAGGAAGAGCGTGCGGTTCTGTCTCGCGAATTGCATGACAATCTTGGGCAGCTCATGACCGCATTTGCATTGCAGTTCGAATTGCTGAGCATGGATAGCCGCAAGTTGGCTGCCAATATTTCCGATTGCACGGCGCTGCACGAAATGATCGTTGCCATGGCACCGCTGCTTGAACGTATGACCGGCCAGGCTCAGAAGATGTGCGTCTCGCTGAATTCGGTTGTGTTGTGCGATTTGGGGCTGCCTGACGCCATTGAGTGGCAGGTGGAAGACACGGCAAAACGCGCCGGCCTGATTTTCACGATTGCGCTGCCTGAGGACGAGGTCGTGTTCGACCGTGAGCTTACGCGGGCCCTGTTTCGAATTTTACAGGAGGCGCTGACCAATGTAGTCCGGCACGCGCAGGCCAAGCGCGTGGATGTCCGGCTCACTTCGGGTGGCGACGGGTTGTTGCTGGAGATTCGAGACAACGGCTGTGGCTTTGTGGTGAAGCCGCATTTCGGGGCACAGGCGTTTGGTTTGCTGGGCATGCGAGAGCGTGCCGGGATGTTTGGCGGAACGCTGGAGATTCTGAGCGAACCCGGCAAAGGAACCACCGTACGGGTGCGAATGCCCGGCGACCATGCGCTTGCGCGACCGGACGTCGGCGATTCCAAACAGCATGGCGATGGCTGTCAACGCCGGTAAGTTCCGGCCCCCGTTTAGCCTCATCACCAGTGATAGCATTCGTTCAGTCATTCGGGTAGGATTCTGCGGCGTCCGTGTTTTCTCCGCCACAAAAAAGCAGCTTATATTTTATGTCCAAGCAGCCCAATATTCTGTTCATCATCACGGACCACCAGGCTTTTCATGGACATCATCGTCCTGGCGAATTTGAGTATGTCTGGCCGCAGTTCCAGAAGTTCTGCGCCGCCGGCGTCCGGTTCGAGCGGGCCTACTCGGTCTCCCCGATCTGTACGCCGGCCAGGTCCAGCATGATGACGGGCTTATACCCGAGCAAGCACGGGCTGATGGGAAACAGCGATTACGGCGGCGACTTCAGGCCGGATCAGGAGCTTTACAGCCATTTTCTGGCACGGGCGGGATACCGCAACGCCTACATCGGGAAGTGGCACTGCTCGCATACACGCCTGCCGGTGGATTACGGGATCGAGGGCTGGGCTTTGCCGGACTACGGCAAGGTTTACATGTCCGATGCGTACAAACACTATGCCGTGGAACGGGGTTTTGGCGAGGCGCGTGCCAATATTGAGTACAATCTGGATAACCCCCAGTGGCGTGGGCAGACGATTACGCTCCACCACGCATCGCCATTCTATTTCATGGGCGGAAGCGGTGTGATGGTGGGGCCCCCTGCGGCACATGAGGAACAATTTGTTGCCCACTTGACTGTAAATAAGCTGAAAGAACTGGCGCAAGGAGCACAACCATGGAGCCTTGTGTCAAGCTTTTGGGGCCCGCACAATCCCTATTTTCCATCGGAACCGTTTGCCTCCAAGTTTGATCCCCGCACCATCCCGGAATACCCCAGCTTCCGTGACGATCTTTCCGGGCGCCCCTTGCGCTACCACATGCACCGTGACTTGCACCATTCGGGCGCAAGAAAATGGACCGATTGGTCAGTGTGGCAGGAAATTCTGGCCAAGGCATACGGGCAAGGGCTGCAGACCGATGCTGCGGTCGGCGAAATTCTGGACGCCCTCGATCAGTCCGGGGAAGCCGACAATACTATTGTGATCTGGTGTGCCGACCATGGCGACGCCGTTGCCTGCCATGGGGGACTGTGGGACAAGGCTTCCACCTTCATCGAAGAGGTGGCCCGCGTCCCGCTCGCCATACGTTGGCCGGCCGGATTTGCGGGAGGGCAGGTCTCGGACCAACTCGTCAGCAACATGGATGCAACGGCCACGATGCTGGCCGCCGCCGGTGTCGCCATACCGGTAGCGATGAACAGCCGGTCCCTCCTGCCGCTCTGTCAGGGTGATACCATTGTCGAATGGCCGGACGAACTGGTCTGCGAGCACGCCGGGCACGGCGAGAACTTCCCCCAGCGTATTATCATGCACGGTCGTTTCAAATATGTGGCGGCACTCTACGACGGGGATGAGCTCTACGATTTGAAGCAGGATCCTTACGAGCTGCGAAATCTTATCAATGATCCCGGCTGCCGCGACGTCATCGCTGATTTGCGGCGACGGGTGCTCCGGCATATCGCAAAAATCAACGATCAGAACGGCTACCAATTGGCCTATTCTCTGAAAAAACGCTTATCTGGCAAAGATGATCTGTCGCACGCGGGGATCGATCTTTGATTCCCGCACCCCGTCCACCGGAATGCTATGGCATAACTCACAGTCCTGACTGATCGTGCCGCCGGCGGCCGTGACGTGCTCGTCGTCATGGCAGCGGAAACAGCCGCCCGCTTCGAGGTGCCCGATGTGATCGGGATAGGTGTTCCACTCGATCTTGAGCTCCGGGTTGACGTTCGGCGCATACGCCTGAAGATAT
>JBAXJV010000247.1:0-4629 GCA_037137675.1 bacterium
GATGGAGGTATACGAGGCATATAGCGACCGGAGTGGCATGCAAAAACTGGTTGAGGAACTAGTTACCACCGTTGCCGAGCGCACGCTTGGCACGCTCAAAGCCGGCAGTGCCGGGGCACCGATTGATCTCTCGCGGCCCTGGCGTGAAACCACTTATCGTGAGCTGATCCGCGAACACGCCGGGGCCGACTGGTTTGATCGCGACCGGGCCGCTATGGCAGCTCACGCGCAGGCGCTTGGGCTCAGCGTTGACCCGCTTTGGGGCCCGATTGAAATTACACAGGAAGTTTACGAGAAGTTGGTTGAGCGCACCCTCCAAAATCCAACCTTTGTGACACGCCTGCCTGCGGAGCTCGTGCCACTGGCCAAGCGTTGCCCGGATGATCCCGGAGTTGTGGACGTTTTTGAACTCGTAATCGGAGGCAAGGAGGTTGCGCCCGGCTACTCCGAGCTGAACGATCCAATTGAACAGCGGCGGCGTTTTGAACAGCAGTCTGGCGCTGATCAACAGTATGTAGACGAAGACTTTTTGCTTGCCATGGAACACGGCATGCCGCCTGCTGGCGGGATGGGCATTGGCATTGACCGCCTGGTCATGACGCTGGCTGGCTGCGATGCCATTCGCGACGTGCTGCTGTTCCCGCAGCTCAAGCCCAGGGAATGAAAGCCATGACAGGTGGAAGATCCAGCGCGCCGACGCTTTCCTTCGCGCTTTTCCTGGCGTTACAGTACCTGAAGCCCAAGCGGTCGTACTTTTCGGTGATCACCATCATTTCGGTCGTAGGCGTCATGCTGGGCGTCGCGGTGCTGGTGATTGTGCTTTCGGTAATGACCGGCTTTGACGATCTCTGGCGCGAAAAAATCCTGAGTTTCAACTCGCACCTGACGGTCTTCGCGCGGGGCGGTATTGAAGCTCCAACTGAACTTGCCGCGCGCGTGCGGGCTTTCCCCGGGGTCAGCGGAGCGGCGCCCTTTATTGAGGGGCCGGTTGTGCTCCAGCGTGGCGGCCAGATTTACACCCCCATTTTGCGAGGCGTGGATGCCGTTCTTGAGCCGCAGGTCAGCACTATTCCCGCAAGTATCATATCCGGCGCTTTTGAGCTGCGCCACAATCAGGTGCTGCTGGGCGTTGATCTCGCCCGCCGCATCGGCGTCAACGTCGGCGACCGGATCACGGTCAGCTCCCCGCGCAGTTTTATGTCACGCGAGGAGCTGGTGTTGCCTGAGGAGATGACAATTACCGGGCTCTTTGAAGTGGATATGTGGGAGTACGATTCCGGCTTTGCGATTGTCTCGCTTGCAACCGCTCGCGAACTTTTTGGCCTGGAAGCCCGGGCCCAGGCGCTGCGCGTTATGACCAGCGATCCATTTCGTGCCGGTGAAACTGCCGCGCAGTTGCACAAAGAGTTGGGGGCAGGCTTCGAAATCATTACCTGGATGCAGCAGAACCGCCAGCTGTTCAGCGCGTTGCGGGTTGAGAAGAACATGATGTTTTTCCTGCTGATTTTCATCACGATCGTTGCTGCCTTCGGCATCACTAATACGCTGATCACGGTTACTGTGCAAAAAACCCGTGAAATCGGCTTGCTCAAGGCGGTGGGTTTTCCGTCGGGCGTGATCATGCGTATTTTTCTCTGGCTGGGTTTGATCGAAGGCATTCTCGGCGCCGGATTGGGGACCAGCCTTGGACTGGTGACGCTGCGCTATCGCAACGATCTGCTGCGCTGGCTCTCCACAACCTTCAACCTGGAGCTATTCCCGAAGGAGCTGTACCGGCTGAGCGAAATACCGGCGCACACGGCCTTTATGGATGTTGCCGTGGTGGCTGGATCGGTGGTTGTTATTTGCACCATCGCCGGGCTGATTCCGGCCTGGCGTGCCGCACGCCTGGACCCTGTGCAAGCCCTCAGGCATGAGTAATTGGAGGAGTGCATGGCTGTGACAGAAATCGCACTGCGGACTGAAGCGCTGACCAAGGAATACACGCTTGGCAAAGCGCATTTGCGCGTGCTGAGAGGGGTCTCACTCGAGATCACCGCCGGCGAGGCTGTGGCGATTGTCGGCCCCAGCGGATCAGGCAAGAGCACCCTGCTGCATGCGCTTGGCGGGCTTGATGCGCCGACCGCCGGGCGGGTGTTGTTTTACGGACAGGATTTGTACGCCCTCAGTTCAGAGGCCCGTACGCGCCTGCGGGCTGCGCGGATCGGCTTTGTCTTTCAGGCTTTTTATCTGCTGCCGGAATTGGATGTGCTGGAAAACGTGCTGCTGCCGGCCGTTGCCCTTTACGGAAGGCGCGCCAGCGGCCGCCGCAGTGACCACGCCGTGGAAATGCTGAAGGCCGTTGGTTTAGGCGAACGCATGCACCACACGCCGCTGGAACTTTCCGGCGGTGAACAGCAGCGCGTTGCACTGGCGCGTGCCTTGATGAACGAGCCCGAAGTTGTGCTGGCCGATGAGCCTACCGGTAATCTCGATACCGCTACTGGCACTCAGATGTTGCAAACGCTTTTAGCCATCACTCGCGCCCGTGGCCACACGCTCGTGCTCGTCACACACAACGAGGATCTGGCCCGCCGCTGCGATCGCATCGTGACTCTCCGTGATGGTCAGATGGTCTAGTGCGGTGAATGGTGTTATGAGTAGTTACCAGTCCCGTCCAACGGCCGGTAGCTGGTTGTAGTTGTTACGGTCACGCACCTCATCCTGATGTTCCCGCTCTCTTTGTTTGGCTTCATCGAGCATTTTCTGAATCTGCTCCGGCGTCATCTCGCCAGGCTTGGTCTGCGTCTTGGGCGGCGGTTGCTTAGGGTCGGGTTTGGGCGGGGGATTGGCGGGGGCGTTGGTTTGCGGCTGTTTTTGGTCTTGCTGCTGGTTTTGGTCCTTTTGATCCTGAGGCTTTTTGTTCTGGTCTTGAGGCGGCGGCGGCAGCAGTCTGGCAATCTCCGTCAGCAAGTCATGGCTCTTGCGTTCGTACGGCAGGGCATTGGAGGGCGCCGTGGAGTTCAGCGCGGTGAGCGACTGACGCTGGGTGTCTAGCGCCTGATCGGCGAGTTTGAGAATTCTGGCCCGCGTTTCGGCGCTGATCAGCATGTTGGTGTTGGGAGTGGCGGGCGCGCTGTTAGAGGCGGTTTGGTCGCGCGGCGGAGGTGGCGCGGGCAGGCCCTGGGGTGGGACGGCTTGCGCGAAACGATTGCTGAAAATCTGCGTAAGATCCAGCGCCTCCTGCTGTTCGCTGCGCAGGCGTCCGTCCGGCTCGCGGTCCGTACGCTGTGTTAAGGCTATGGCGTTGGTCTGGCGGCGCAGGCCTTCGCGCAGCGCCATTTCGTGCGACGCAACGCCTTTCCAAAGCTGGTAGATGGCGGCCTCGCCGTCGGCGGCGCGCTGCGGGGCGTCAGGTTCAAGATCGCGCAGTCGTGATGCCGAGGCATCCAGATGATCGCGCACGGTTTCAATATAGGCCGCAATCGCGTCGGGGCTGGGCATGTTGGTGGCTTTGGGCTGCTGTTTCAGCGCTTCGATCAGTTTGGCTTTGAGCGGTACGATCAAGTCAGAGGCCTCGCGCTGCAGACGGGCGGCCTCTTCTAGTTGCGTTACACGTGAAAAAGTCTGGTTGGTGGCCGCCGCTTCTGCGGCAGCGGTGACCGCGCGCTCCCCGGTCAGTAGCTGGTCGGCGAGTTGCGTTGCGGGAGTTTGCCCGTGCTTTTCCATCAGCGCGGCAATGCGTGCCTGTTCACGGGCGTCAGGGAGGCGCGCGGCGACAACCGCGAGATCGCTGCGCGTGCGTTTGGCATCGGGTGCGGTGCGCAGTGCGCGGCGATAAGCCTCGGCAGCTTCGGTTAGACTGCGGGCGCGCGTTTCGGATGCTGCTGCGGCATTCGTAGTGGAGGTGCTGCGGTCAGCCAGCGCCGTGAGGCTGGCGCCGAGGTTGCGCAGGCTGGCAGGCACGGGCTTGTCGCCCTGCGCCAGATGTTTCCGGAAAAGATCGGCAGCGGGGCCGTACTGGCCATCTTCATAAAGTGCGCACCCGGCGTTGTAGAGATAATCTGCGGCTGCGTCGGCGGTGGCGTTTGACGCAGCGCGGAGGTAGCTTTCCGCTGCGGTCTGATAGCGGTGGAGCGCAGCCTGGCGCTGTGCATCACGTCCCAGATCACGGCTGTTGCCGGCGGCGCCATTGCGCAACGTCACCACTGCGGCAGCGGGCGCGTTGCTGCTGACATCCGGCGCGTAGGTGTCGTTGGTTTGCGCCTGGAGCCCGCCGGCGACGAGCAGCGCGAGAACGATCGGGACAGCATGCGGCGATTTGGGGAGGGGGTGACGGGCGAAGAAGGGCCACGACGTCACCGGCGCGGCTACGGGCGGGCTGGGGGCACGGCGGAGCAGGGGCTGCCCGCGGCTGAGTGCGAGCATGACGAGCCATGCGAGTATGGCGGGCAGCAGCAACCACTGAAAACGGTCCACGCGGCGCTGGGTGATGGACTCTTGTAAGTCACGCGCCTGAAGGCGGCTCAAATGATCGCGGTAAAGCGCGCCGAGTTGCACGCGGCTCTGACCAACCGGCACATAGGCGCCGCCGGTGATTTCGGCAACCTCGCGCAGGGTTTCGTGGTTCAGGTGAGTAACGACGTCCTG
>JBAXJV010000248.1:0-4625 GCA_037137675.1 bacterium
AAACCGCTCAGGCTGGAACAGCTACACGGAATTCCAGTTTGTCGGCGACCAGCGTTACTGCGACCGTCTCGGCGTCGGGAATGTCACCCTTCAGAATTTCGGCGGCCAGCGGGTTTTCCAGGTTGCGCTGCAGGGCGCGACGCAATGGCCGTGCGCCGAGTGCCGGATCGAAGCCGTGCTGCAGCAGAAATTCGCGTGCTTCAGGCGTAATGTTCAACGTAATGCCGCGTGCGGCCAGGCGGGCGCTGATGTAGGTCAGCTCGATGTCGAGAATCTTGCTTACATTGTCACGTGTGAGCGGACGGAAGACGATCAGCTCGTCGAGGCGGTTGAGAAATTCCGGCTTGAAGACCTTGCGGGCTTCTTCAAGCATGCGCGCCTTGAGTGAGGCATAGGCGGAGGTGTCCGTTTGTCCGCCGAATCCGAGATCGGCCTTGCGCATCTGATCGGAGCCAAGGTTCGTGGTCAGAATTATGACCGTGTTGCGAAAGTCCACGTGGCGGCCGTAGCTGTCCGTAAGGCGGCCTTCTTCAAGAATCTGCAGCAGCATGTGCAGGACGTCAGGATGGGCCTTTTCAACCTCGTCGAAAAGCACTACGGAGTAGGGGCGCCGGCGCACACGTTCGGTGAGCTGCCCGCCCTCTTCAAAGCCGACGTATCCCGGTGGTGAGCCAACGAGGCGGGAGACGTTGAATTTCTCCATGTACTCCGACATGTCAATTTGAATCAGCGCGTCGTCTTTGCCGAAAAGGAACTGTGCGAGCGACTTTGCGAGCAGGGTTTTGCCGACTCCCGTCTGACCCAGAAAAACAAACGATCCAATCGGACGGCGCGGATCCTTGAGGTCGGCATGCGAGCGCCGCAAGCTCTGGGCAATGGCGTGTACGGCGTCATCCTGTCCGACGACGGCGCGGGCGAGTTCGTTCTCCATGTGCAGCAGCCGGTCCAGCGCGTGGCCTTTCATGCGTTGCAGCGGGACCCCGGTCCCCTTGGCAATGACGGCCGCGATGTCTTCTGCAGTGACCTTGGCGCGGCGTTTTTCGACGCCTGCCGCCCATTTTGATACGGCTGCGGCAAGCGCTTCCCTGTCCGCGCGTTCGCGGTCGCGGAATTTGGCAGCCTGCTCGAACTTTTGTTCTTTGATAGCGGCTTCTTTTTGAATTCGAACTTTATCAATGGCTGCTTCGCGTTTGCGCAGCTCCGGCGGGCGCATAGTGTTGGCGATGCGCGTGTGCGCGCCAGCCTCGTCCATCATGTCAATGGCTTTATCGGGGAGGTTGCGTCCAGTGATGTAGCGGTCCGTGAGGCGGGCGGCGGCTTCGAGCGCTTCATCGGTAAACCGGACATGGTGATGCGCTTCGAAGCGGGCGCGCAGTCCCTTAAGTATTTCGATCGTGTCCTGCACCGACGGTTCTTCGACACGCAACGTCTGGAAGCGCCGTTCGAGAGCGGCATCTTTTTCGATGTACTTGCGGTACTCGGTGAGCGTGGTGGCGCCGATGCACTGCAATTCACCGCGGGCCAGCGCCGGCTTGACGATGTTTGAGGCGTCCATGGTGCCTTCGGCCGAGCCGGCCCCCACGATCGTGTGAAGTTCGTCGATAAATAGTATCACGTTGCCTGTGCGGCGGATTTCGTCCATAACCGCCTTGATGCGTTCCTCAAATTGGCCGCGGTATTTTGTGCCGGCGATCATCAGGGCAAGGTCGAGCGTGACGACGCGCTTGTCGCGCAGCAGGTCGGGCACGGAGTTTTCGGATATGGCCTGAGCAAGGCCTTCGACAATGGCCGTTTTGCCGACCCCGGCCTCGCCGAGCAGCACGGGGTTGTTTTTCGTACGGCGGCAGAGCGTTTGAATGATCCGCTCCAGTTCCGTTTCGCGTCCAACTACCGGGTCAAGTTTGCCGGCGCGGGCGAGCGCGGTAAGGTCACGACCGAAGGCATTGAGCGCGGGGGTTTTGGGCGCCTGCCCGGCCGCCTGGCCTGATGGGCCGCCGTCGGGTTTGCCAGCGGCGGTGGCGGTGCCCCGTGTTTCATCTCCGCCAGCGGGCATGGGCGCATTTTCCTCGGGGTCGAAATTAGGGTCGAGTTCTTTGAGCACCTCGATGCGCGCGGTTTCCACATCCACGTTCAGATTGCGCAGCACCTGAGCGGAAACGCCCTCGCCCTCGCGCAATAGGCCAAGCAGAATATGTTCAGTGCCAATATACGTGTGGCTTAGCGCGCGCGCCTCAGCGGCTGCAAGTTGCAGTACCTTTTTGGCGCGTGGCGTGAATGGCACTGGGCCCTGAGTTTTTGTTGCCGGCCCCTGGCCGACGGCCTTTTCGACCTCGATTCGCAGCACGTCGAGTGAAATGTTCATGCGTTGAAGCACAGTCACTGCGACTCCCTGACCGAGGGCAATCAGTCCGAGCAGCAGATGCTCGGTGCCAATGTAAGGATGATTGAAGCGATCCGATTCGATGCGGGCAAGTTGGACAACCTGCTGTGCACGGGGGGTGTAATTGCCTGGACTGTTTCCGCTCACAATAACCTCATTTAATGTTAAACCAACCGGGCTGATCGAAGCGCCTCGGCTACCATCCTGGCGCGCAGTTCGTCGCGCTCCCCGGGGGGCACTGAGCGGCCCAACTGCCATTGCAGGTGCCCTGGCTGTGTCCACAGGAGTAAACGATTGAGCGCCGAAATGTCGGCCTTGTTAAGTATACCAAGAGTAGCCCCGAGGTGCAACGTGGAAAGGTGGTCGAGTGCTTCGTTGGAAGACAGCACGCCGGCATGGCGGACAATGCCGTAAGCGCGACCCACCGCATCACGTAATCGCACCGGGCGTTCTTCAATTAATCGTTGCCGGGCATTTGTCTCGTGGTTGGACACTTCTGTCACGATGGCTTGCAGGCGGTGAATGAGGTCGTTTTCCGAGGCGCCCAGAGTTGTCTGGTTGGAAATCTGAAACATATTGCCGGCGGCTTCCGTGCCCTCGCCGCAGAGTCCGCGCACGGCAATATCCATGGCGGCGAGACCTTTCAGCACCGGTTCGGTTTCGTCCATCAAACGCAGCGCCGGAATGTGCAGCATGACGCTGGCGCGCAGGCCTGTGCCGACGTTGCTGGGGCAGGCGGTCAGATAGCCCAGCGTGTGCGAAAAGGCGTAGCTGAGCTGGTCTTCAATCTGATCGTCAAGGGCGTTGATTTCATTCCACAGTTCGTCCAGAGTAAACCCAGAGCGCATAGCCTGAAGGCGCAGGTGGTCTTCCTCGTTGATCATGACGCTCAGCGACTCGTCGGTTCTGACGACAAGCCCGCTGCCGAGTCCTTTATGGGCCAAATCGAGGCTGATCAGGTGGCGCTCACGCAGAACATCGCGTTCGACAGCGGTGAGTGTGTGCATGTCGAAGATCATCGGCGCATTACCAAGCGCTGTCGTGGCAGATAACGCAGCCAGCAGGCGCTTCTGCAAGCTGGCGCATTCCGTTTCACCAGCCCAGCCGGGGAAGGCGGCGCCTTCGAGGTTGCGCGCCAAACGGATGCGGCTGCTGACGACGATAGCGGAATCGTCGCCTGTGGGCAGCCATGCGGTTGGCTGGTCTACCATGCGGGCGAGGCTCATGCGCCGGGTTTCTCCTGCTGCAATGCGTCCCGCAGACGGGCGGCTTCCTCGTAATTCTCGGCCTGAATAGCTTTGGCGAGCTGGCGCTCCAGCAGCTTGCGTGACACGCTTGAGTCTGGCGCAGTAGTTTTTGAGATTGATGGTGGCGGTATGGATGGCGTTGCAGGCTTCTCAAATATCGCGGAGGGCGCGGTGGCGGTTTTACGTTTGCGCCGGGGCGGAGCACTCTGTACGGGCACGGGCGCAGGGGGGGCTTGGCGCGGCCTTTTCCCGTTATGTATCGGGCCGCTTTGCATGCCGGCTAAAATCTGCTGCAGTTCCCCGGCGAACGACGCATAGCAGACCGGGCAGCCCAGGCGCCCGTTCTTCTTGAAGTCAGCTGAACGCAGATGGCACTGTGGACAGCCTTTTTCCGGGGTGGACGCAGCGCCTGCCGGCTTGTCAGTGGCCAGATTGAAAAGCATTTCAGGAAGCGACATGGCGCTCTGCAGATTCAGCCCGTTCTTCTCCGCACAGGTGGCGCAGAGGTGCACTTCACGCGCGTTCTGGTCAACTACCTGCGTGAGGTGGATCGTGGCTTCGCATTCCTGACAGCACTCGCAGATCATGTTCAGCGGATCGGCGTGCCGGTTGAGGAGGCAAATTGGTGGAACGTCTTGACGAGATGACGCGTGATCGGTCCGGGCGTGCCGATGCCGATGCTGCGACGGTCAATCATTACTACCGGCACCACTTCGGCCGCAGTGCCAGTCAGAAACACCTCGTCCGCAGTGTAGAGATCGCAGCGGGTGAGCGTGTCTTCGCGCACTACGTAGCCGTGCTCGGACGCGATGCGCATGACGGTGTTGCGGGTGATGCCTTCCAAAGCGCCCGCCCAGCGCGGCGGAGTTACCAGCGTGTTGCCGCGCACGGAAAAAACATTGTCGCCGGTCGCTTCGGCCACAAACCCCTGAGCGTTGAGCATGATCGCTTCCATGCAGCCCGCATTGACCGCCTCGATCTTGGCCAGGACGTTGTTG
>JBAXJV010000249.1:0-4622 GCA_037137675.1 bacterium
AGGTAAAGCAGGTCACGTGACATTTCCGCACCGCGTCCGAAACGCATGTCGGAATTTGACAGGCGGCGCATGTCAGCGTCGGAAAAGGTGGCGCGCTTGCCGGCTGTGGCGCCGTTAGCCAGCAGGCGGCGGATTTCATCCGGCGTGAGTGTTGTTTTGCGTCGGCTCGTCGCCGCAGGCAGGTTAACCGTATGCCGGACCAGTTTTTTGCTGATTTCGATTTTCTTCAGTTTCTTTTCAGGGGCTGTTTTGACCGTATCGTTCGTAGCCGGCTTGGGTTTATCGAGCGGTTTTGGTTTGATTTCTGGAATTGCGTCGTCGTCCTTGGGCGGTTCGGGCGGAGGCTTGATGTCGGCAGGCGGTTTTGGTTCCGGTTTGACCTCGTCGGGAGGTTTGAGTGCAGCTTTCGGATCGGTTTTCTGGTCCGGCGGTGTGTCAGGCCCGGTTTCATGTTCTGGAATCTCAACGATCAGCTCCACCGGTGTATTGGGCGGTGGCAGTGAGATACAGCCTGGCAGCAGGGAAATCAGGATCACCATCGTCAGCACGCCGAGGTGAACTCCGGTGACGACGAGAACGTGGCGTGTGAAAGTTGGTGGTTGCACGGCGTCAGCAGAATACACCTCGCGGCAGATTGCGCCAATAGCGGTTTCTGGGGGGGGCTGCCGGCGCACAATACCCCAGATGGAGCGTGATGATGAGAAAGGGTTCAGGGTTCGGGGCGGATTTTTATGAATCCTGACACCGGCGGCTCATATGGTGGAGTGCGTCACGGTTGCGGGTAGAGCAGGATCTGGCGCCACTGTTCGCCGCCCTTTGCCATTGACCAAACGCCGTTTTTTGAAGCTATCAGGTGCGCTCCGTTACGTCCGAGGGTGGCGGCGTTGACGCTCAGCACCTGTGCGGTGTCGTGGCCGAGGCGGTTGGCTTCCGCCGGGGTGGCGGGGCGGCCCCCGAGCGGCAGCCCGTTTTCGCTGGCTCTCACCACTATGGCGCCGCCGGTTTCTGCCGGGCCTTTCCAGAGGCCGGAATAGCGCCCGAAATATTCCGGACGTGTGCGGGTGCGCAGGATAATTTCGAAGGCCGCCGGGATGCGGTCAATAAACCGCGCGAAGGAAAGCGCGCTATCCTCATCGCGTGCCCGATAAAAGGCCAGCGGGTCGACTCCAGTCAGATTCCATCCATTCCATATCCCGTGGTCGGGGGTGAGCCGCTGAGCATGGAACCATGGCTCAAAGCGGCGGTTTAACAGCAGCCCGATTTCGAAGTGCAGGTGGCTGCGTTCGACCGAGATCGCGCTTGACGAACTATTTCCCATGCGTCCCAGAACCGCGCCACGGCGCAGGCGCTGGCCTGGCGTAAGGCCTGGCGTAAAGTCAGCCAAGTGGGCGTACAGAGTGTAAACTTCCCCAAGCGGGTCGCCGTGTAACAAGACAAGATATCGGCCGTAGTTTGAGTTGCCGGGTGTGCGGTTGAGATAGGCCAGCGTGCCGTCGGCGATCGCAAATATTTCATCGAGAGCTTTTCCGCCATGGCCTCGTTGGAACGGTGCGATGTCAATGCCTTCGTGAAATTGAGCGGCGCCTGAGGCGTGCGTTCGAACCGATCCGAATAGTCCGGAGTTCGGGTTGCCTGCGGCGGTGGGCATGAAAATTCCGGCGGGACTGGCGGCCAGCAAATTGGTTTGTGGCGTCGGGAATCCAGCATCGCTCAGGATCGGACGGAGAGCTGCGTTGGTGAGCGACGCGCTATTGGTCGTTATGGCGACCGGTGGCGGCGTCTTGGCGGGCGAGCGGTTAGCTCTCCAGACGAGCATCAAAACGGCGAAGACCATGATAACGCCCATAGAGGCCCAGAGAATCAGCATGGTGAGCGAAGCCGGGCCAGGATTGGCTGAGGCGGGGCGGGGCATTCTGTATGTTGATTCAGGCATGGCGAAGGAAGCGGCATACTAGTCATATGCGGCATTAAAGCAAAGTAAGTAAGTAACGGGTTGTGCGGCGCCACTCAGGCTTTACATTTTATTGAAAGCTGGTAATTTCAAATTTCAGTCTGATTTGCATTAAGGAGCAAGCTTATGTTGAATGCGGAACCCACTCAAGCTCAGGAAGCCTTTCGATTATTGCCGCAACCACGTTATCTAAGCAGGCTGCGCGGGGCTTACAAGCTGTGCTCGCCACGCCTCGAAATAGGCGGGGCCGCTGTAGCGCTTCCAAAAATTGTAGCGGAGGAGTGGAAGAAGGAGTTTGGGTCTGCCGTGGAGCTGGTAAGCGGAGCGGATGGCGGCTTTTATTTTTTCATCGGCCGGCGCACGCCGCCGGATCCATCCGTGGGCGCTCATCCAGAATTGTACACACTGACAATCAATGAGCAGGGGGTCTCCGCCTTTGCCAATACGGCAGCCGGTCTGCTGTATGCCTGGCAGACGTTGAAGCAATTGATGCGGAATAATGCGGCTGAAATACCTTCTGTTCAGATTACGGACTGGCCCGATCTGCGCTGGCGGGTCTATCACTTAGACTTGAAAGGCACCCGGCGGACGCTCGCAAATCTGCATGCCATTCTGCCGCGTCTGGCAGAGTTCAAGGTGAATGCGGTGCTTGCCGAATACGAAGACTATGTCCAGCTCGACCGGCATCCGTTGCTGGCCGTGCCGCATGCCTTGAAAAAGAGCGAAGTTAAGGAGTGGATTGCCGCCGCCAAGGCCTACAATGTGACGGTTGTGCCATTGGTTCAAACTCTGGGGCACCTGCAATATGTGCTCCGGCATCCGGAATACAGCCGGCTTCAGGAAAAGCCCGGCGATCCGGCCGAGGCCTGCGCTTCGCATCCCGACACCTGGCTCCTGATCCGTGACTTTCTGGATGAAATGATGGAGCTGCATGAAGGTTTGCCGTTTTTTCATGTTGGCCTGGACGAAACTTTCCATATCTGGAGCTGTCCGAAATGCCGGACGGCGTTGAAAAATCAACCCAAGCTCGCGCTCTATATCGGATGGCTCAACCGCTGCTGCGACTACGTGAAACAAAGGGGCTTTGCGCCGTTGGTTTGGGGTGACATTGTTTCAAACCATCAAGGTGACCCCTTGATTGATCAATTAAACCGCGATGCTGTTTATGTTGATTGGGGATACGTGCACACCGGCCCGCTGTCGCCTTCGCTGATCGCATTGAACCGTGGTGTAAGTCGCGAATGGCTGAAACGGCCCAACGGCGAGATCAATCAATTGCCTGCAGTCGGGCCGTGTAAGAAGTATTACGAGGATCTGACCACTTCCGAGCAGTCGCGGATAAAACCGCTGGTGGATAATCCGGAGTTCCCAAAAAAATTCAAAACCGATATTCCGGCCGTATTGATGGTTCAAGCCGGGCTGAAATTCGGTTTGGTATCGGGGATCCGGGTCTCGTTTCACGGGGCGATCGCGCCGCGTTTCATACAGGGACAACTAAACACCTTGCAGGCAGCCGTGGTGTGCAAAAAACACCATTCCGATTGGGTGATAGGGTCGAGTTGGTCACGGGGCCATAGCCTGGCAGGCATGAATGCCCATCCGGAGTTGGACTGGTATGGTATTGCCACCCTTGCTGCGGCGGGCTGGTCGAATATGACCAGTGAAGATTTGCGGGACTTTGACGAGCGGTTTGGCTTCCAATTTTTCGGGTTGCCCGACGGGCATATCGGCGACCTTTTGTTTTTGTTCGAGCGGACGAGTCCGAGGCTTGACCACAGCTCTGTTAACTACCTGCCGCATATATTGGAGGAATTGGAGCGCCTGGCTCCGCTGGTTAAGCGGAATGCCCTTGCATTCAAACTTTTACAAGCCGTTTGCAGGGTTATGAATTTAAGAAACAAGGCCCAGTTCGCTTTGCTTGAAATGGAATATTTTTATGCAATGTGGGCGCGGGTTCCGCCTGATTTTAAGGCCCGCATGAAAATGGATGTCGAATCCACAGCCGCAGCGATTGCGAGCGTAAAAAAAGAGCTTGGGGCATTGTATAGCGAAAGCATCCAGCCGGAGGATGCGGACGAACTGTCCAATACCCAGCTGGATTTCTTCCGCGATCAGATGCTGCTGATGGCTAAACAGCAATTTCCGGAAGCTTGAAGGTTGAGCCTGCGTCCCATGGGACGCAGGCTTTCAGGCTTACTCCCCAAGCAGTGCCAGCTGCCTCCGGCGCAGGGCGACAATTCCAGGAAGCGCCAGGATCGTTACACATAGAAGGGACAGAGCCAGGCCATTTACGACGGTTCCGGAGGCAATCCATTCGCGATTGCCCAGCGCCGTCAGCGGGTCCAGCACGCGCAGTGGCGTAAGCAGCGCGTCCGCGAGCCGGTAAACGCCCATCGTCAGACGGTCAATAAAGTCTGGCGCGATAACCGGGCCGTCGTGCGGTATAAAAAATATCCCATTGCGCACGACGGTGTGAATGCTGTCGGTCATGCCCAGGACCAGCAGCAGCGCCAGCCCTGTGAAAAGGGCCACGGGCGGAGAAAGTAGTGTGCCCATGGTCAGTCCCAGCGCGATTATCACAGCCAGCTGCGCCAGCAAAAGCGTCATTCCGCGCACAAGATTAGCCGCCGCGCCGGGCTCCATCAGCACCAGCTGTATGTCCCCTGTGGCA
>JBAXJV010000250.1:0-4613 GCA_037137675.1 bacterium
CGGCGTCATTCAAGAACGCCACCCGGCTCGTCCAGATTTTGCCACAAGAGCACTTCTTAAAAACCACTTTGTCCATCACAGCATCACCTGCTGATTAAACCTTCCACAACCCGTGCAGGTTACAGTGTTCCCGGGCACTTAATGCCGTAGCGGTCACGCCTGCAAACACTGCTACGGGAACGTCGCCGGGCTTGAGTGTCTGCCGCAACACCTGACCGTCGGCCAGCAACTCAATCCACTCGATGAGGTGCTTGGCTTCCATCGGGTGCGGAATACTGCCCACTGACACCTTCACTCCGGACGGCGTGCGCTCAATTACCGGCAGGTGCTTTTCTTTGGATGCGTCCACTGTATTCTCTTTCACCGCCGTCATTGCCTGTCCGCAGCACACCATTTGACCGCCGCCAGCGCGCAGCACCTCAACCATGTTTCCGCAGACGGCGCACTTGTATATTTCCATTGCATTCACAATTACTCTCCTTAATTAGCAGTAGCTCGCGTGTTCGTTTCAGTTACCAGTTCTCCCCCAGCAGCTCGAAATGAGCTTGAGGATGAGCGCAGGCGACACAGGCTTTTGGGGCTTCCGTGCCGACAGCCAGATAGCCGCAGTTGCGGCAGCGCCAGACAACCGGCTTGTCGCGCTTGAACACGCGTCCGGCGGCGATATTGGCGCCAAAAGCGAGATAACGTTTCTCGTGCTGCTTCTCAGCCAAGCTGATCGCCTCAAACAGTTTGGCGATTTCCTCAAACCCTTCCTCGCGCGCAATCAGCCCGAAACGCGGATAGATTTCCGTCCACTCCTCATGCTCGCCAGCAGCGGCGGCATTCAAATTATCAACCGTCTTGCCGATCACCCCGGCCGGGAAAGATGCCTGTATTTCCAGATTGCCGCCTTCAAGAAACTTGAAAAAACGCTTGGCATGTTCCTTCTCGTGATTCGCCGTTTCCTCGAAAACGTCGGCGATTTGAACAAAGCCCTCGGTGCGCGCCTGTCCGGCAAAGAAAGTATAGCGATTTCGCGCCTGAGATTCGCCTGCGAATGCCATCAACAAATGCCGCTCGGTCCGGGTGCCTTTAATGCTCTGCATATATCCAGCTTCCTTTCTGTACCACACTCAAGACTGTTTAGAGAAATCGCTTTTCCCGACCCCGCATTCAGGGCAAACCCAATCGTCCGGCAGGGCTTCAAACGCGGTGCCGGGCGGAATGCCATTCGCAGGATCACCTGCCGCCGGATCGTACACATAGCCGCAAACATCACATAGGTATTTCATATTTTCCTCCTGACCTCCGCCTTTATCCACGCAACGCCCGTTCCGCCAGCAAGCCGCCTGCTTCACGACATGCGGCCAGCACCGCCGCGTCCGGCGCGTACTGCGCCATCAGCGGGGCACACAGAATTTCGACATCCATAGCCTTGAGCTGTTCCTCCACAACCTGCGCACCTCCTTTGAAACCCCATCCGTACGAACCGAAGGCAAACCCAGCCTTGTTCAGAGGCTTTAACCCTTTCAAATATGTCAGCGCCGAGGCAATTTCCGGCATCATGTTCATGTTAAGCGTGGGCGACCCTACAGCCACGGCGGCGGCGTCCAGCACTTCGGCCGCCAGGGTCGTAATGTGACTGCTGCGGATGCTGATCGTCTTCACATCCACACCGTCCGCTGACGCACCCTCTGCAATGGCCCGCGCCATGCGGTCAGTGCTCCCCCACATCGTGTCGTAGAGAATCACAACCTTGCGTGCCGGCTTGAACGCCACCCAGTCCTGATACGCTTTAAAAATCGCCGGAAAATGGCGGCGCCAGATCACACCGTGACTTGGCGCCACGATTGAAACCGGCAGCGTAGCAGCCCTGGCCAGCGTGTTGGTGATCGGCCGCGCGTAAAGCATCAGGATATTGGCAAAGTAGGTTTTAGCCTCGTCCATAATCGTGGCCAGCGGCGTCTCGTCATCAAACCGGCCTGACGTTGCCAGATGCTGCCCGAAAGCATCCATGGAGAAAAGCAGCCGGTCTTCCGGCAGATATGTAAACATGGATTCCGGCCAGTGCACCATGGGGGTGTCCATGAAAGTCGCCGTTCGTCTTCCAAGCGGAAGACAATCACCATCCTTGACGATGCGGAACTTCCATTTGGAAGTCATGTAATGTTTTTCAAGGGTCGCCTTGCACTTCGCGTTGCATACCAGCTCAGCTTCAGGGTGCTCCTGCAGCACGGCCCCTAAACTGCCGGAGTGATCGGGCTCGGCGTGGTTGCAGATCAGATAGTCAAGCCGCCGCCCGTTCAATTCCCGCCGCAGATTTTCAAGCAGCTCATCGCTGAATGGAGCCTTGACAGAATCAACCGCTGCGGCCTTCTCATCAAGAATCAGGTAAGCATTATAGGTGGAGCCGCGCCCGGTATGGTACCCGTGAAAATCACGGACATTCCAATCCACGCAGCCCACCCATTTAACGCCCGGTGCTAGTTCATTATTCATTCCGCTCAAGCTCACTTTTTCAGTAATAATTTAAGGCTGGCCACGTACTTTTCAGCGCCGCCCGGTTCGTACCCGGTTTTTGCCAGCACGCGCCCGCTCGCGTCCAACAATAACACGCTGGGAAAGCCTTCTATGCCGTACTGTCTGGACAAAGCTTCGTTCTGTTTCTGAACGGCCTCTGGAAGTGACTTGCGGCGCGGAAAGTCAGCCACGAACAGCACCAGATTACCTGCAGCGTAGGTTTTGAAAGCCTCCTTCTCAAAAACTTCCTGATCCAGCTTGATACACCAATGGCACCAATCGGAGCCGCTGAAATCCGCTAGAATCGGCAGCTGCTTTTCCGCCGCCATTTTTTTAGCCGCTTGAAAATCCGTCATCCACGCCACGTCAGCCCCATTCTTAGCCGCCGCCTTCGCTGGCGCAGGGGCCGGGTTTTGACCACATGCCACACTCAACATTCCAACCGCCGACATCATCACAATCGTCCGGCCAATCTTCATCTCAGCCTCCTTATGCTATCCCGACAATGTTGTTCCATCAACCTACTAAAACTAAACTAATACAAACTCACTACCAATGACAAGCACCATTAGAGTTCAAAGCCTGAATGTTTTGCACGCCTCCTGCATGGCCATCAGGTTCTCCCAGGGAACTTCCGGCTCGACCATGTGTGTGGGGGCAATCACGATGCCCCCCTGTTTTCCGCAGGTGCGCAGATTGGACCAGACGGCCTGCTTGACTTCTGCAGGGGTGCCGAAAGGCAGGGTGCTTTGCGTGCCGATAGTGCCCCAGAAAGATATCCGTCCACCGACTTCCCTGTAGACTTCATCAAACTTCATGCTCTCCGGCTGCACGGGGTTCAGAATATCCACGCCGATTTCGATCAAGTCATTCAAGAACGGAAGCACATAGCCGCAGGAGTGGTAGAAAATCAGCAGGTCCGGATTGATGCTCTTGCCGGCCTGGATGACCATGGCCAGGTGCGGCTTAAGCCATTTCCGCCAAAGCTCCAGGCTCATCATGATGGTGCTCTGCATGCCAATATCGTCGCCCAGCTGCACAATATCCACCCCGGCGCGAGCTGCGGTTTGAATGGATTCGACCGCAAGCCCGGTGACCCGGCTGAGATGCACGGTGGCCCGTTCGTCGTCGGTCATCATATCGGCCATGAGGTCCTCCATGGACCGGAGGTACCAGGCGGTTTCCCAGATCGTGCAGGCCTGATGAGCCATGGATGCCAGGCCCTGACTATGAATGCCATCCACCACCTGCCGTAATGCTTCGCCGGTGCCGGGCGGGATGCTGGCCAGCGGATAGTTTTGAACCTCATCCAGACTCACATCCTGCCCTTGCAGGGGGTGATGCATGCGCGTCATGTGATAACAGTTGGGCTGACTGGAATGGGCGACGCCCATGGCGTCAATGCGGGCGTTGGCCGGCAACGTCTCGCGCGGGTAGAGCTTTAGCGGATCGCTCCAGCGCGCTTCCCGTGCCACACTGCAACCACGGAACGGCGATCCGAAATAGCCGGCTGTGTCCGCATGTCCGAAGCGCTCCTTGAAAGCCTCGGCTTGCGATGTGCAAAATGCACCGCAGTCAAGCGGAACTACTTCGAAACCCTGCCGCCGCAGGCTGCGCAAAAGATTCTCCCGGGGTGTGGTCATGACTTCTCTCCAGACTTTTGTGTTCAGGTAAGTATAATTGTTTGCCTTTCGCGGCGCAATAGCGCGCTGGATGCAGGCCGGGACTTGCCACCTCAAGAAGCGCTGTAAATTAATCGCGAAAGCAGCTAGAATATCGCCCTTGCAGACCATCCACTATTGAGCATTTTATTTACGGAGCACCAATGACAACCAGAAAAAGCGCGGCCTTGGGAAGATATTCGATTGGCATGGGGGATCGTTTCGGACTGCAGGGGGTCGCGCAAGCGCGGGCCGTGCAGCAGGCGGAGCAGGAGGGCGTGATCGTCACGCCGGTCTGGAACAAATCCAACCGCGAGCATCAACTGGTCGGCACCCTGCCTGCGGATGTGCGCATTGAAGCCGACGCCGCCGTGCAGACGCTGGGCTGGACGCATCCTTACTTTGTGGATGCCGATCACATTGGCTTCAAGAATGTGGGCGGATTCATTG
>JBAXJV010000251.1:0-4578 GCA_037137675.1 bacterium
GGATGAAAAATTTTTGAACGTCGCTGATTTACGCGCCGGTCAATTTGTCACCATGACCTGTCCGCATATCGGCAATACCGGTATGAATGCGGAGGATATGGAATCGCGCCAGCTTTTCGCCAACGGCTTCATCATTCATGAGACGGGCGAGCCCAGCAATTGGCGTGCCGACCAATCCCTGGCCGACAGTCTGATAAAACAGGGCATTCCGGCAATCGCCGGAATTGATACGCGGGCGCTGACTGCGCGGCTGCGGACGCATGGCACAATCAAAGGGTTTTTAAGTGTGCGCGGCGAGGTGACGGAGTCCGAAGCGCTCCTCCGCGCAAAGGCCTGGGAAGGGCTGGACGGTCAGGACTACGCTGCGCGTGTTACCTGCAAGGCAGCTTACCCATGGGACCCCGACGGCATCCTGACCAGCACCTGGGGCAATGACGGAAAACTTCCGGCGACCGATCTCAAGATCGTGGCCTACGACTTTGGCATCAAGTGGAACATTCTGCGCGGGCTACGGCGCTCTGGCATGGCCGTGACCGTTGTGCCGGCCAAAACGACTGCGGCCGAAGTGTTGGCAATGAAGCCCGACGGCGTTTTTTTGTCCAACGGCCCGGCCGATCCCGCTGCCGTCAGCTATGCGATTGAAAACGCCCGCGCCCTGCTTGGCCGCACGCCGGTTATGGGCATCTGCCTTGGGCATCAAATTCTGGGCCTGGCCTGCGGTGGTAAGACCTACCGCCTGAAGTTTGGACATCACGGCTGCAATCATCCTGTGCAAGATCTGGCGACCGGCAAGGTGGAGATCACCTCGCAGAATCACAACTTTGCCGTGGATACCAGAACGCTGGATCCTGCGCAGGTCGAGGTCACGCACATCAATCTCAACGATCAGACTGTGGAAGGTCTGCGGCACAAACATCTGCCGATGTTCGCGGTGCAGTACCATCCCGAGGCGGCGCCGGGGCCGCATGATCCGTTTTACCTGTTTGCCAGATTCCGGGATTTGATCAAGAAAGCCTGAGTTACACATGCGTCACAACGATTGGATCGCGATTCTCGATTTCGGTTCACAATACAGTCAGCTGATTGCCCGCCGGGTGCGCGAGCAGCATGTTTACTCGGAATTGATGCGTTTTGACACAGCCGCTGCGGTTTTGCGTGAACGCAAGCCTGCGGGGATTATTCTGTCCGGCGGTCCGTCGAGCGTTTTTGGCGACGGTGCGCCACAGGCCGATCCAGCGATTTTTGAACTGGGCGTGCCGGTGCTAGGCATCTGCTATGGACAGCAACTGCTGGCGCACCTGCTGGGCGGCAAGGTAAAACCCGGCCAGTCCCGTGAGTACGGCAGCGCTACCGTCGAGATTGTAAACTCCGACGTGCTTTTTCGCGGACTGCCTGCGCAGCTGGATGTCTGGATGAGTCACGGCGATCAGGTTGAGCACCTGCCGCCGGGCTTTCAGGTGTTGGCGCGAACGCCAACCTGTCCGGTGGCTGCGATGGGCGACCTGCGTCGCCGCCTCTATGGATTGCAGTTTCATCCCGAAGTTGTACATACCCCGCAGGGTGTGGAGGTGCTGCGGCGTTTTATTTTTGACGTCTGCGGGTGTAAAGGTGATTGGGAGATGGGCCGCTTCATTGAGGAGAGCGTGGCCGCCCTGCGGGAACGGATTGGCAGTGATCATGTCATCTGCGGCTTGAGTGGCGGCGTGGATTCATCAGTCGTGGCCGCGCTGCTACAGCGGGCCATTGGTGCGCAGCTGCACTGCATTTTCGTGGACAATGGCCTGATGCGCGCCAATGAGTCTGAACAGGTGGAGGCCACCTTCGGGCATACGTTGGGCGTGAACCTGAAAGTTGCGCACGCCGGCGAGCGCTTTCTAGATGCCTTGCGCGGGGTGGAGGAGCCCGAGCAAAAACGCAAGATTATCGGCCGTGTATTTATCGAAGTTTTTGCCGAGGAGGCGCGCAAGCTTGGCGACGTTCGCTTTCTGGCGCAGGGCACCTTGTATCCGGACGTGATTGAGAGTGTGTCGCCGCTGGGCGGGCCATCTGCAACCATTAAGAGCCACCATAATGTTGGAGGATTGCCGGCGGATCTCAAGTTTGAACTGGTCGAACCGCTTCGCGAACTTTTCAAGGACGAAGTGCGGCGGCTGGGTCGCGAACTGGGGCTGCCGGACTTTGTTGTGCAACGCCAACCGTTCCCAGGGCCCGGATTGGCGGTGCGCATTTTAGGCGAGGTGACCGCCGGGCGCGTGGCTCTGCTGCAGGCCGCCGACGCGCGAGTTCAGGAGGAGATGCTGACCTGGGATGGTTACGCCCGCGTCTGGCAGTCTTTTGCCGTACTTCTGCCCATACAAAGCGTCGGTGTCATGGGCGACTGCCGGACATACGAGAACGTGGCCGCGCTGCGCGTGGTGGAAAGTCAGGACGGTATGACAGCCGATTGGACCCGCGTGCCATACGACTTGCTGGCGCGCATTTCCAACCGGATTATCAACGAGGTGCGCGGCATTAACCGGGTGGTGTTTGATATCAGCTCCAAGCCTCCCTCAACGATCGAGTGGGAATAGCTGTAGATGCAGGCGGCGATGATTCAAAGATTGCAACGGCTGGTGTTGAGTCTGGTGCTGGCCTTTGCATCGGTGGCTGCGGCAGATGAACTGACCGTGACGCTGGGTACGACCTACCAAGGCATTTTCAAGGGCGTGATCAACCGGCGCTTTGAGTTTAAGACGAATCAAGGCCGCAAAATATCAGAGAGCGTGATGAACCTGAAAACGCTTGTCATGGACCCCCCTGTGAATGCGGTGGTCACAACGGCGTTCGGGCGCACGACCGCCGGAACATTGACCGGCATCGTAACCGGGCAAGTGCAGGTTCTGGATGCGCAGGGTATGGTCGTGTCCGTACCCATGGCCCAGGTAAAGAGTGTAACGGTGGCCTCCGACTGGCAGCGCACGGTGAAGGACGACGTTGAAGTTGTCAGTCATGGAGAGGTTTTCGATCCGACCAACGTGGTGCGGCGCGGCAAGGTTACGATTCTGCACTTTCACGAACCATCGAGCATGTCGAGCACACGGCAGGGAAGCTACGTGGCGGTGCAGGCGCGCGACAGTCACGGGGCGGTGGCGCTGATTCGCGTGGTAATTGATGATCCAGAAGCCCCGGTTATGAGCGCATTGGGACTCACAACGCTGCCGCAGTTTTGGTTCTACAGTGCGAACGGCGCGCTGGTGACCAAGTTGTCCGAGCGCTTCACCGAGGGCGATCTTGACAGCGCGCTGGCCAAGGCCCGCCACGGCGGCGGTGGGGGTATGCCGGCGCGTGCACCTGCGGCAAAAGGGCTTTGATATGCGAGTGCTTGTAAGTGGTGCCAGCGGATTGCTGGGAATGGCTCTGACTGCGCAGCTGCGCGCTGCGGGTCATGCTGTTGATGGGTTGTGTCACCGGAGCGCCGGAACACTAACGCGGGCTGCGGATTTACTGGACCCGCGCGCGTTGGCAGCTTTGGATTCTGATCCGTGGGACGCAGTTGTGAATCTGGCGGCCTATCGAAGTCCGGATCAGTGTGAAGCCGGGCGCAAGGCGGCGTGGCGCCTGAATGCCGAAATGCCCGGCGAACTCGCGGCGCTGGCCGCCCGGCGCGGTGCGCGCTGCATACACATTTCCACCGATTATGTTTTTCCAGGTACTCATCCGCCTTATAGTGAAAGCGACCCGGCTGATCCGGTTAATTATTATGGCGTCACCAAGGCTGCGTCCGAGCGCGTTGTCGCAGAGGCTGATCCTGCTGCGGTAATTCTGCGCATTCCTGCGTTGTATGGGAATCCGCCATCGCCACTGCTTTCTCCGTTGTTGGAGGAGGGCCTGCTGGCGGCGCGGTCGAAAACGGCGATTGATGTTGACGATCGTATTGTCCGGCATCCTACCTGGACGGAAGATATTGCCTGCGTGATTGTTTTTCTGCTGGAACGTAGCGATGTGACCGGCGTACTGCAGGCCAGCGCTCCGGAAGCGGTCACGCGCTATGGCTGGACTTTGGCAATTGCCGGAATACTGGGGCTTTCCAGCGCGCATTTGCGACCTGTCAAAGTTCCGTCATGCAATGTCCGTGCGGTGCGCCCTGTGGATGCACACCTGAGTGTGGAACGACTGCGTGCGCTGGGCGGACCCGTGCCGCGCGGTTTTAGCGTCGTGCTGCCGGATCTGTTGCGCGCCCGCCTGGCCCGCGAAACGCCTGTCACCGCGTAGCACCTAATGAGTAGTAACTTGCGGAACAGGGCTTAAAACGGCTACCTTGAAGACATGCCAGCCCTGAGCACCTCCGATTTCAGCCACCTGACCCCCGAAGCCGTGCTTGACGCCGTGGAGACGGC
The DNA here is from genome assembly GCA_037137675.1 of bacterium. Lineage (GTDB taxonomy): Bacteria > Verrucomicrobiota > Kiritimatiellia > CAIKKV01 > CAIYGI01 > CAIYGI01. The sequence goes on from JBAXJV010000251.1 coordinate 4,377, forward strand.
GCAGGGCCTGCGCTGCTCCAATCTCTGCCGTCCGCTGACCAGCTACATCAACCGAGTGTATGAGGTCGGACTGGAGGACGGTGGTTTTCTGATCGCCAAATTCTATCGCCCGGGCCGTTGGGATCGGGTGGCGCTAGAGGACGAAATGGAGTTTCTGACCGAGTTGGCGGAAGCGGAGGTGCCGGTTGTGCCGCCTTTGCCG
>JBAXJV010000252.1:0-4549 GCA_037137675.1 bacterium
GAGGCAATCCGTATTGCGGCGGAACTCGCCCTCCGCCTCGACATACACCTGCCAGGTGCGCCCGAAGCGGTTAAAGTAGTTGACGAAACCGCCGCCCATGAACACCTGCAGGGTCTGATACACATCGGCGATACTGACGCCCTGCTTGAGAACCTTATCGCGATCCACCTGCGCGAAAAGTTGCGGTGTGCTTGGAATAAAGGTGGTCATGACCGAGGCAAATTCCGGACGCTGATTGGCTGCCGCCAGAAAGCGCTTGGTTTGTTCGCCAAGGAAGTCCACGCCCTGACCGGCGCGGTCCTCAAGCATGAAGGTCACGCCGCCGGAGGTGCCGACGCCTGAAATCGCGGGCGGCGCAAAAGCAAACGCCTGGGCGCCTGGCAGGCCGCGGAGCTGGCCGTTGAGCTGGCGCATGATTTTATCCGCAACCAGCCCCTGCTTGTCGCGCTCCGCCCACGGTTTCAGCGAGACAAAATAAAAGGCGTTATACGTGGTATTTGCCTGGCTGAGCATGCTGAAACCGGCAACCGTGTTGTAGCTTTGCACGCCCGCCGTTTTTGCGAGCAGCGCTTCCACCTGGCGGCAGACAGCGTCCGTACGCTGCAGGGATGCGGCCGGAGGCAACTGCACGTTGAGATAGAAAAAACCCTGGTCTTCATCCGGCAGAAATCCGGAAGGCAGGCGTGTGGAAACGCCAATGGTTAACGCGCACACCACGCCGAGCAGCAGCAGCGTGATGCCGGTTTTGCGCATACCCAAGCCGCAGATGCTGACGTAGCCGTCGGTCGCCCGGCCGAACATGCGATTGAAGCCCCGGAAGAAAATCGCCAGCGGTCCGCGCCCTTCCTTGCGCGGGCGCAGCAGCAGGGCCGCCAGCGCGGGCGAGAGGGTCAGCGCGTTGAACGCGGAGATCAGCACCGAAAGCGCGATCGTCAGGGCGAACTGCTGGTACAGCCGTCCGGTAATGCCGGGGATGAAGGCCGTCGGCACGAACACCGCCGCCAGAATCAGGGCGATGGACACGACCGGCCCGGAAACCTCGGACATGGCCTTCAGCGCCGCCGCCTTGGGGGCAAGTCCGTGCTCGATATGATGCTCCACGGCTTCCACCACAATGATCGCGTCGTCCACCACCAGTCCAATTGCCAGAACCAGGCCGAAAAGCGAAAGCGTGTTGATTGAAAAGCCCAACACCGGAAAGAGCACAAAGGCGCCCACCAGCGAGACCGGCACCGCCAGCAACGGGATCAGAGTTGCCCGCCAGTTTTGCAGGAACAGAAAGACGACCAGCATGACCAGCCCCATGGCCTCCAAAAGCGTGACTACAATCTCGTTAATGCCGGACGTGACCGCGAGCGTGGTGTCGAGGGATACCACGTAATCCACATCCTTTGGAAAACTCTTTTTGACATCCTCCATCATCTGCTTGGCGACCTGCATGGTCTTGAGCGCGTTCGCGCCGGGGAGCTGGTAGATTGCAATGATCGCCGCCGGGTTGCCGTTAAGGCGCCCGATTACGTTGTACATCTGCGCGCCCAGTTCAAGACGCGCCACGTCACGGATGCGCACGAAGGACCCGTCATGATTGGCGCGCACCACGATGTTGCCGAATTCCTCCGTGGAGGTCAGACGCCCCTGCGCGCGGACGGAGAGCGTGAACGCCTGCCCCGACGGCACGGGCTCCGCGCCCACGGCACCTGCGGGATTCACGGTGTTCTGCTGGTTCAAGGCGTTGACGATTTCCTGCACCGTAACCCCGAGCTTGGCCAGCGTATCCGGCCGCACCCACAGGCGCATGGCATACTGACCGGCGCCGAAAATCTGCACCTGTCCGACGCCTGGAACGCGCGTCAGCGGGTCGTTGATATTGATGTAGGCGTAATTGGCCAGGTATGTTGCATCGAATGAGCCCTTGGGTGAAACCAGCGAAAAAAGCGCCAGCGGACTGGTCGTGGATTTGCGGACGGTCACGCCGTAGTTTTGCACACTCATCGGCAGTTGCGAGGCCGCCTGCAGATAGCGCATTTGCGTGAGGATCTGATCAGTATTGGCGTCCGTGGCAACATCGAAATCCACTCGCAGCGAAGTCTGGCCCTGGCTGGTGTTGATTGAATACATGTAGAGCATGTTGTCCACGCCGCTCATCTGCTGTTCGATGGGTGTCGCAACCGACTGCTCTGCCGTCAAGGCATCCGCGCCGACATAGGTTGCTGTCAGCAGGATTTCCGGAGGCGCGATGTTTGGAAATTGCGCAATCGGCAGGCTCAGCATGGCCACCACGCCACACAGCAGCATCAGGATCGAGATCACCATGGCCACAATTGGCCGGTTGATAAAAAAGCGTGACATGCTGATCTCCTTCAGCGCCCTGCCGGGGCGGGATTGGGAGCAGGCGCAGTCGAGGCCTGGGCCGTTGCGGTGGCGGGCTTCACGAGTATGCCGTCCCGCACTTTCTGCAAGCCTTCTACCACCACCTGCTCCCCGGCCTGAATACCTGAGAGGATGACGGACTTGTTCTCAAAAGTTCCGCCCAGCGTAACCGTGCGCACGGCGGCCTTTCGATCAGGGCCAACGACCACCACCTGTGAAACTCCCTGTGCATCCTGCACTGAGCGCTGCGGAACCAGCAGTGCACCCGGTATTGTGTGTGTTGCGGCGCGGATTTTGGCGAACTGCCCCGCACGCAGCATGTTGCCGGGATTGGCAAAGCCCGCCTCCACCAGCAGCGTGCCGGTTCTGACATCCACCTGATTATCTACATCCAGCAACCGCCCGGGCTGGTCATACGTGGAGCCATCGGCGAGAATCATATACGCGACAACCGGCGCATGCTCGACGTTGGTAGACTGCAAATGGCGGATGCGCGCGAGATATTCGCGTTCGCTGATCGGAAACTGCACCTTGATCGGGTCCACCTGCACCACGCTCATCAGCATGCTTTGCTCGTTGACCAGATCGCCGATCTGGGCCGCGCTAATGCTGGCGAGGCCGTCAATCGGCGAAGTCACGCGTGTCCAGGCGAGATTCAACTCCGACTGCTCCAGGGCGGCCTGCGCGGCCTCGACTGAGGCCTGATTCGCATCGCGTCCCTGAACGGCGTCGTCCAGTTCCTGGCGGCTGACGGCGCCCTCCTTGCTGAGCGGCGTGTAGCGATCAACGTTCAGACAGCTTTGTTTCAATGCGGCTTTGGCCTGATTGAGCTGCGCGGCAGACTGATCGCGTGCAGCCTGAAACTGCCTTGGATCAATCGTAAAAAGCAGATCGTCCTTATGCACCAGCGCGCCGTTGGTAAAATGCTGCGCCATCAGGTAGCCCTGCACTTTGGGATGAATCTGGGCGTTCACAAAACCCACCGTCGTGCCGATCCATTCCATCACCACCGGCACATCGTGCTGCTCAACGGTGACCACCACCACAGCAGGCGGTGGCGGAGCAACCAGCGGGGCGGCCAGCTTGCCGCATCCCACCATGGTCGCCAGCGTCACACAAGAAACAATCAAGCGATTTAGCATGCCGGACTCCTTAATAAAAAACTTCTCCTGCATTTATGAATTAAACTACCCCGATTAGCCAGAACAAAGTTATTTCCCTAACGGCGTAAATGGCGGGGGTTTCATGTCGGGGGTTTTTATTGCATCGGCATTTATGCATGGTGTATAATAAGTGTTCACAGCAATTCCAAACGGCAGCTAAAAAGCACATCTGCAGCAGCCGGTCAGGAGACTGAATAATGCACTGGTTCAGAAACATTGTGGCGGCGGTTGCGATCATGCTGACCACTGTTTCGCTCACTGTGGCGAGCTGGGAAAACGACGAGCGCACGGAGATTGCTTTATCGGCTGCGGACTTCCAGAAGCTCGACACTTTTGAAGGACACCTGCTTGGCAAAGCCGACAAGATTTTCGCCCAGAAGGATTTCCGCGGCGCATTGGCGAATTACAGTGCGTTCATGGAGCAGTACCCGAAATCAACGGCCACGGCTTATGTATTGCTGCGCAGGGGGCGCTGCATGCATCTCGACAACAAGCGTTTCGAGGCCATTAAAGCCTACAACGAAGTCCTGGATTATTTTCCCAACGTTTTTGACTATGCCAGCGCGGCGCTCTTCTACATCGGACAGTGTCATTTCCAAAACGGAGATTCCGGGTCGGCGGCCAAAGCATGGACAGAGATGGTTCAGGACGAAGATTACCGGAAAAACAATCTGGCGGCCGTGGCTTTATGCCGGCTGGGCGATTTGTTTATGCGCCAGAACAAAGCTGACGAGGCAGCAAAATACTATATTCAGGCGACCATTGACTTCCGGAAATCCAACCCCGATGTCGCCCAGTTCACGATGGGCCATGCCCTGAGATACTTGGTCCGGACCAGGCCGGATGAGCCGAAGCTCGCCGACTTTTATCAGAAGGCTTTTACTTTCCATCTCACCCCATACAAGCCGGATCCAAGCGATTACTGGAACAGCGTCAAAGACCAGATCCGTCGTCTGAGTGACTTTTCCGAAGCCGATAAAAGCAAGCAGGCCGACTACTACCGTTATTGGTCCGCT
>JBAXJV010000253.1:0-4544 GCA_037137675.1 bacterium
TCATGACCACAAAGCTTTGCGCATTGAGCGGTGTAAAGCCGCCGGTCAGCACGACCTTCAATGTACCGCCCAGATTTAATGTGCCATTGGTGACGGTCAATAAATCCCAGCCCGTACCAGCCGTGCTGTTGGTGGCGATTTCGATCTTAGTAGTGGCGCTTGATTTCAAAATCAAATCGCCGCTGTTCGTAATCACGCCGATCAGCAGCCCCGGACTGACAGTTCCGTAAACAGTGGTCGTAGCAGCGATGATGCCCGTGCCCGTCAGGTTGGCGTTATTCGTAATCACGAGGCCAGACGGGAAGTTCAACGTGCCACCCTGCGCTTTCAAGGTGGCGGTTTGTGTGCCATCACCCGCGAGGAATGGCAGGCCGTTGGAATAGGTCATGTTTATCACCCCCAGAGCTCCTCCAAGGAGGTTCAGGGAGTTATTCATGGAAACCAGCAGCGTTCCAACGTTGTCCAATACACCGCCCTGCTCGATCGTAAAGTAGTTGTTGGAGTTCACGCCATTGGTGGCGCCAACGGTCAGCGTCTTGTTATTCATATTCCAGATCGACCCTGCGCCCGTCACCTTGGCGAAATTGCCTGTCACTCCGCCCGCTTCCCCGATCCCCCACAAGTTGCCGGCATTGATCAGGCCGCCGGCGCTGACCTGGATGCCATTGTTGAATGAGTTGGAACCGCAGAAGTAGGAGCGGCTGGTGTCCCCGGCAAACCCAACCCGGTCTGCATTGGTGATCATACCGCCCTCCTGTACGTAAATCATGTTGCCGTAATTGATATTCGCTCCAAACGCACAACCGATGTAAAAGCCATAGCTGCCGTTGACGATTTCAAAAACCGAACCCGAATCGCGCACTACGATCGAGTTGTAATTGGCGCCGTTTCCCCCGTATCCCAATCCAACGCCATCGGTCTTAGTAACAATTTTGCAATAGCCCCCCTTGGCCAGAACAAGCGAATTGCTGGGACCGTTGTAACCCACGATTCCGCCGCCTGTCGATGGGCCGACCCATCTCCCTTTGTTGGTGAGAATGAGCATGCAATTGGCCACGCCGACCCCTATGCTTGCATTTCCGTCCAGAAGAGCGCTTCCCGCGACATCCGCGCCATCGATCGTGACCGTAACGGATTTTCCCCTCAAACCGACTCCGTTCACAGGACCGGAAATAATCGATGTCACTCCCGCTCCACCCATCACGGATGCGGAACATTCGGTGCCATCTAAATAGAGTCCCCGAGGCTGACATCGGCCGCCGTTGGCCACAGTCAGGGTGCTGGGGCCGAGCAGCGCCAGACGCATGTTGGTGACGATTCCGCCATTCTGTACGGTAAGCGTGTTCCTGAGCATGGCAGCGCCTCCAACGTTCAGATAGGCCGTATCGTTACCGGGCCCCTGCAAGAGAGAGCCACTGTCTGTGACAAGCCATGCATTACTCGCTGAACTGGACCCCACAGTGACGGTATTGCTGAAGTTCAACTGACCGCCGTTCGTGACCGTCATCGGCGATGATCCATATCCATTCAAAGTCATGCCGCCGACAAGGAGCAACTGCCCGCCATTATCCACCGTCACGGGGGCATTGCTGCCGACGGTCAACGCGGCCGAATTGCTCCACAGGGATCCGCTGCCGGTTACCCGGGCCGAGCGCAGAACGTCGAGATTGCCCAGAGTGTAGGCGACGGTCCCGTTCAGCACGCCGCCATTGGTCACGATGATCGTGTTCCGACTCAATGCATCACTATTAGCGATGCGGATGACGCCCGCACTTGCGTTTGTCACCACTACCGGATTTTCAAAGGTGTTCGACCCTGCCAGTGCCAGCGTCCAAGGTCCCTGCTTGATCAGCGGCTGTCCGCCAGTAACATTGCTCGCCAGCACCAGTATGCCGGCGCCCTCGCCGCCGAAGACCGTGCCGGCCGCCAGGGAAATGGCATTGCTAACAACAAAGACGCCGCCGCCAGACTGGTATTCCACGCGCGCAAGTGCCTCGCCGTTGTTGGTGAAAGCCAGAGGATTGCCGCGAATCACGTTGGTTACGCCGGAGATGTTCACCAGCTCCAATTTGTTGAGCAGGAAAGTTCCGCTGAGATTGTTGGACGAAATATAAGGTGTGCCGTTGTCGCCGAAGTTCAGGATATTGGTCTGATCCCCGCCGCTGGCAGGCGCCACGCCACCAGCCCAGTTCCCATCCACATTCCAGTTGCCATTGGAGGGCACTTTCCATACTCGTGTCGCATCGCCTGCCGAATTCGTGCCGCTGTAGACCAGCCACAGGGCGTTATTGGTGTTTGCCAGAGTCCAGACGTAACCCAGTGGATTGAAGGCGCTGGTGGCATCAATGGTGATCAGGTTGGTGTCGTACCCCGTCATGCTGCCATAGTTCACAATCTTCAAGGAGTAGTTGAGCGCCGGATCGAATCCGGAAACCGGCGCGCCTTTCGAATCCATTTTGATCACAAATTTCGGTGTGCCACCGGCAAATACCAACTGACTGCTGACATTGAGCAGATCCCAGCCCGACCCAAACCCGAGGCTGAGATTAGTGATCTCGCAATCGTAGACGCCGCCGCCTGCCCAGGTCAGATTACTACCACCAATTGTCAGCGTACCCGCGCCATTAATCCCCGGGTTGATGGTTGCGCCATTGGTGATGAGTACGCCCGCGGTTCCAGCGTTAACTGTTCCGACCCCTGTCAGTGTGGCGTTGTTCGTGATCAGCAGGCCGGAGTTGAAAGCCAGTGTGCCACCCGCCAGCACTTTTAGTGTGGCTGACTGCGTGCCATCGCCGACGGTGAACGGGCCGTTGGTGTAAACCGTGTTTGCTACGCCCAGCGTGCCGCCGCGCAAACTCACGGAGTTCAGAGCTCCTGCCAGCGTAAGCGTGCCGATGTTATCCACGGTGCCGCCCTGGTCAATGGTGAGCGAGTTGTTCGAACTGTTGGTTGCACCCACGATCAGGGTTTGATTACCCAGACTCCACAGCGAACCTGATCCGGTAACGATGGCGGCGTTTTGGCTGTCGCCAGCGGTGCTTCCAAGGCTTGCCGTGCCACCTGTGAAGACCCGCCCGCCGTTTGTCACGACAATCATATTGTTTCTGCCTGTGGAGAACGTAAGCGTTGACACATTGGTCAGCAGCCCGCCCTCCACGAGCAGCATATGGTTTGAGCCGCTCGACAGGCCGAAGGGATAATTGCCGTTATTCCACACCGAACTGACGCCCGCCACGAGCGCGGTGTTGTTGCACACGAGCGGCGAGCTCGCTTTGTTGTTAAGGGAGAAGTCGCCGGAACTGTAAAAACGGCCCCCATTGGTAACCGCCACCAGATTCCCTGCGCATACCGGCGGCGAGTTGTTTTGAATGTGCATACGCAACGTGATATTCGTCAGCACTCCGCCGTTGGCCACGATGACCTGATTGCCGAATTGTCCTACTCCTGACGACCAATAGATAATCGAATAGATATTGCCGCCTCCATCGAACACGGAGCCGTCGCCCGCCACCCGGATGGTCTGATAGCTGGTTAAGTTTCGCATGGGTGTCGGGGTGGCGCCGATTATGGTCAGCCTCCCGCCGTTTATCACGGACAGGGTGTTGGACGCACCAGTGGAAAAATTGATGGCACCGGTGGTGTTGACAACGCCATTGCTCCCGATCTGGAATTCGCCCAGGTCTCCGCTTAAGGAAATGCCGCTGGTGCCCAGGGTCATCGAAGCCTCATTCACCAGAGCCCGTCCCTTCATTCCGAAGCCAACCGTAACGCCAAGCGCCGCTAGCTGTCCCCGGTTTGTCACGATCAGCGTGTTTCCCAGCGATCCGCCGCCGCAGACGGTCACGGTGGACATGTTGGTTGCGATTGCGCCCCCTGTCACGCCCTGGCCGTCGATCAAGAGCGTGTTGTTGGTGGCGCCGGCGCCGCTGCCGACCGTTAGCGTCTGGTTGCCGCCGTTCCAGAGGTAGCCGGAGAGAAGGGATACGGTGGTGTTGGAGCATCCGTTGCCGATGATGCTGGCGCCGCCGATGGCATTGCCGCTGGCGTTAAGCGTGTAGTTGCTCATGACCAGCGCGCTCGGCGCCGTGTTGGGCCCGGTGCCGATGTTCAGCGCGCCGCCCGAAAACGCAATGTTTCCGCCATTAATCGTCTGGTTGGTCAGGTACACGGTGCGGCCGGCATCGTTCAGCGACAACCCGACGGCGTTGGTGATCCAGGAGGCCGAGTCCACGGTCAGGGTATTGCCGATCGTGGCGCCCGCGCCCCACACCAGCCCGCTGCTGTTGAGGTTCCAGATGGCCCCGTTGGCCAGCGTGACGCTGTTGGAGAAGCCAGTATTGCCGATCCGTCCCCCCACGCTCGACACCACGCCAGAGTTGAGGATCGACAGGCTGTTGCCGTTGGCACTGGCGGCGTTGCCGACCGCGAGTATGCCGGAATTGACCCAGAGGGAACCGCTGCCTGACACGGTGGCCATATTATTGCTGGTAGCCGTGGAGTTCCCGCCGCCAATAACTCCCGACGTGCTCACGACAAGACCTCCG
>JBAXJV010000254.1:0-4539 GCA_037137675.1 bacterium
GCCTGGATGGTAACGCTCACCGCGCGTCACCCGGCCCTCTGGGCGTGGGTACAACTTGACAGCCTGCCAGCGGTTTATTCAAACAACTACCTGCACCTGCGTGCCGGGGAGCCGGTTGTGATTGAGGTGAAACCAGAAAAACTACTGACGGCCGCCGAGTTCAAGCGCCGCCTGAAGGTTTCGAGCCTGGTTGATACATACCAGGATCCGACTGTCTATGCGTGATGAAACTTCCACCAGCGAAAGTTCGTCAGCTCCCGGCGAAACCGGAACTGCCGCCCCGCCTGTGACGCGCGACCGCTCTGCGGGCATGCCGCTGGGGCCGTTGCTGTTGTGCGCCCTGGGGGTAGTTTACGGCGACATCGGCACTTCGCCGCTTTATGCGGTGCGCGAATGCTTCAACCCGGCCCATGGCGGCGTAGCGTTGACAGCAGAAAATATTCTTGGTGTTCTGGCACTGATTTTCTGGTCGCTGACGCTGGTGGTGACGATCAAGTACCTCTCGGTGGTGCTGCGGGCGGACAATGATGGCGAGGGCGGCGTGCTGGCGCTGATGGCGCTGGTCTTGCCGCGCCCGGGAGAATCTCGACACACGATTGGCGGAGGCGCCGTCGTAGTGCTTGGTCTGGCAGGAATGGCGTTATTGACCTCCGAAGGCACTATTACTCCGGCCATTTCTGTGCTGAGCGCAATTGAGGGGCTCGAGGTGGCGACGCCCATATTCCGCCCTCTGGTGGTGCCGTTGACTCTGGGAGTTTTGATTGCCCTGTTCGTGCATCAAAAAAACGGCACGGCGCGACTCGGAAAAGTTTTCGGGATTGTGATGGTGGTTTGGTTTCTGGCGCTGTCCGTGATGGGGGTCTACGGCATCATTCAGGAGCCGGGCGTTTTGATGGCCTTAAATCCGTGGTATGCCTTGAAATTTTTTGCCGTGCATCGCCTGCATGGACTGATCGTGCTGGGCGCCGTGGTGTTGTGTGTGACGGGGTGCGAGGCGCTCTATGCGGATTTGGGACATTTCGGACGGCGTCCCATCACGCTGGCATGGTACGGGGTGGTTTTTCCGGCGGTAGTACTGAATTACTTCGGACAGGGCGCAATCTTACTCAGCCAGGGGGAATCCGCCATGGCCAATCCGTTCTTCGCGCTCGCCCCCGGCTTGTGGCTTTACCCGGCCGTGATTCTCGCCACACTGGCGGCGGTGATTGCCTCACAGGCCCTGATTTCCGGCGCCTTTTCACTGGCACGCCAGGCGATTCAGATGGGCTATCTGCCACGACTGACAATTGTGCATACATCGCAGACCATGCCCGGGCAAATCTACATTCCCGAGGTGAACACCACCTTGATGATCGCCTGCATCGCGCTTGTACTGGGCTTCAGGAATTCGTCCGGCCTGGCCGCAGCCTACGGCATTGCCGTGGTGGGAGCTATGTCTGTTACTTCCATTTTGATTTTTAAAGTTCAAATGGAGAAATGGGGCTGGAACTTCTGGCAGGCACTTTCTATCACTGGAATTTTTCTGGTGCTCGACGGGTTTTTCCTGATCGGAAACTTGATCAAAGTCGTGCATGGCGGCTGGGTGCCTCTGCTGCTGGGCGCCTTGGTCTTCATCGTGATGCTCACCTGGAACAGGGGCATTGCCTTCATGCGCAAACGCGAGCGCGCCGATGCGCTGATGCTTGATGATTTTGTCAAACATTTGGACCTCAGCCGTATCCCGAGGGTCAAGGGCACCGGCGTATTCATGGGCAAGGAACCCAGCGTCGTTCCACGCGTGCTGCTGCATCATCTCAAGCACAACAAAGTTTTACATGAGCAGGTGGTGGTGATGGCGGCAGTAACGGAAAACGTGCCCACCGTGCCGGACGTCCGGCGGGTGGCCGTGCATCCGCTGGGCAGCGGATTTTTCAACGTTACCGTGCGCACCGGGTTTATGCAGAGCATTGATGTTCAGGAAACGCTGCAGCAATGCAACAAGGCGGGGCTCAGCATGGGCCGCGATGTCAGTTATTACGTGGGCCACCAGACGCTGCGCCTGGTCGGCCGCGTGCAGTGGCCGCGCTGGCGCAAGACGCTCTTCGCCTACCTCTTCCACAACCAGCGCTCGGCTATCAACTTTCTGGGCTTGCCGCCCAACCGCGTCGTGGAACTTGGCGAACAGACGGAGCTTTGAGCAGGGCGTTCAGTGGTCAGGAATGCCGCTGGCGCAAAAGCCGCCAGATGGGGCGGGAGATGAGAAAGGGTTCAGGGTTCGGGGTTCAGGCCGGATTTTACCTGAACCCTGATACCCTGAACCCTGGTTTCTCAGAGGAGGCAAATGTTATTCCTGTTTTTTCGGGACTTCCAGCGTTTCCGGAACAATCACCGGCACGTCGGTCTTCTCGACCCAATACTCGCGGCCGCGAATGTTCATACGGGTGCCAGTTTGGGCGGACAACACTCCGGCGTCTGCGTACAAGTAGGCGACAATCACGGCCTGATCCGTATCGTCCGACACAAGCTTGTAACGCGCCACCCGTCCGAACCAGCTATGGACTTCGCGCAGCACGCCTTCGACAGTGACAAGCCGTCCCTGACCGAGCGCAGCGGAGAGACCGCGTCTGGCAAGTTCCGGAGGTGCTGGAACAAATGGCGTGGGCTGGGTGGCGGCGGCGTCGCGGAGCGTAAGCGCCATCATTCCGTTAGACGACACAATTACTGGTCCGGCGTTTCCGGCATTGTCCGCAGGCGCCGGCGCATCATTCACGATAGTGGCGCGTGGCGACACAATCGAGGCGCTCGCTGCGGCACCGGGGCGGGTGGTAAACTGGCGGTTGACCCAGAGCAGCGTGCCTGCCGGTGCAGCCACGCGCAGCCAATCGCCGGTACCGGCCGTGCCGGCAACAGTCAATCTGGTGCGGGCGGGAATAATCGTGACACGCGAATAGCTAACTCCGGGGCCGGCGCGCAGACTGAGCGGGCCCTTGACTACCACGCTGTCCTTGATCATTTCGGCCTTGGCGAAGAGCGTCACGCCCGTCGGAGCGGTGACCCCGATCCACTCGCCCTGTTCGGTCTGGCCCTGCAACTGCTCGCCCTCGGCGGCCTGAAGCAGCACTTCGGCTGTCGGCCAGGGGCGCGAACGCAGGTTGACGCGGTCGGCTGTCGCCTGCACGACGAAGGTTGTTTGAGCGTGCGCCGGGACCGCCAGAAGTGCGGCGATGGTCAGAGTCATGCATCCGAGGTTTTTCATTGTTTCTGTCTCCCGTCCCGGTTTTCCCGGGGCCATTACCCAGCGCCGTGTGGCGCAGGGTTTCAAGTTCCTCGCGGGTCAGCTCCCGACAAGTTCCACAGCGTATTCCCTTGAGGCGCAGCGTACCGAAGGCCACGCGCCGCAGCGCTGTAACATCCGAGCCGACAGCGGCAAACATTCGCCGCACCTGCCGGTTCCGCCCTTCGCGCAGCGTTACTTCGTAATACATCCCGTCACCGTCACTACCAAGTTCGTTCAACGACTCGGCATGCAAAGTCTCGCCATCGTCCAGAATACCGTCGCGGAACTGTTGCGCTGCACCCGCTGGCAGCGGCGACGCCGTACGCGCTTCGTAGACTTTTTGGATGCCGTAGCGCGGGTGCGTCATGGCCAGCGCCAGCGCGCCATCGTTGGTTATCAACAGCAACCCTTCGCTGTCGCGGTCAAGACGCCCGACGGGATAAAGGCGGCCGCAATTCTGCGGCAGGTAGTGCAAAATCGTTCGCCGTCCCTCGGGGTCATGGCAGGTACAAAGCACGTCATGCGGCTTGTTCAGCAGCAGATAAACCATCCGTTCGGCTCGCAAGGTACGTCCATCGAGGGAAACGGCGTCGTGACGCGGATCGAGCGTCACGCCCATTTGCGTGACGATTTTTCCATTCACGGCCACCCGTCCGGCGGCAATCCAGCTTTCGCAGGCACGTCGCGAACCCGCGCCGCACTGCGCCATCCAGACGTGCAAACGCAATTTATTCAGGCTTGGTTTTGGGGAGTCCAACGCCACTCTTCCCCACGGCCCATTTGCCGCGTTTGGTGAGCAGGTCAACGCGCTCGAACCGTTTGAGGACATTGCGCTTGGTGGAAAGCTTACCCACCGACTTTAGACTGGAATGCTGGGACATACTGCATCACGCTCCATTTGATCGCGGTAAAAGGTGCTTTATGCCATTACTGGCTCGCTACGTCAAGCTCGAACCAGCCCCAAAATGTGCGGCACACATTGCAGTTACGTAATCCATAATTCAGCAGTCGCCTCTCCCGGCAATCTTTTGGTACAGTTTCAGAAGGCTTGAGTTTCAGAATGGCAATCATGGATTGGGACCTAATCGTTGTTGGCGGCGGAGCGGCGGGCTTGGCGGCAGCGGCGTCCGGCGCGACCGGGCAGCGCGTGCTTGTCTGCGAGCGGATGCCGCAGCCGGGGAAAAAATTGCTGGCCACCGGCGGCGGCCGCTGCAATGTCAGCACCTCCGTATCCGGCGAAGCGATTATGGCGGCCTTCGGCCGTCACGGACGCTTCATGCATC
>JBAXJV010000255.1:0-4515 GCA_037137675.1 bacterium
GGCGGGCTGTTTGTTGCGCTCGCGCCAGGCCAGCAGGTAGTCGCAGGCCTTGAGCAGCTTGGGCTTGATCCGCCGCACCCATTTAATATCACGCGTGTAGCGGAAATGTTCGCCCATGGTCCAGAGCGCCGGACCGGTTTCGAGCTGGTAGCCTGCGAAGTTCTGGATGAAGCCGTCCGGCCGCTGCCGCTCGAGGAAGAACTCCAGGCAGCGCTCGGCGAGCTTGTGCCAGCCCATGCTGTCGAAGAATTGGATGATCGGTGAGCTTTCGGAGCCGATCGGCGCGTACCAGCCGATGGTGGCGAGGACGGGGCCATCCGGCTCACGCCCCAGAGCGGCGATGTCGCAGTGCAGCAGCCCGGCCTTGATGCGTTCGGCGATGGCTGTTTCAGGCACGCTGATGGACGCGCCTGCGTGCAGCTTCGCTTTCCAGAACGCACGGCAGTCAGCCAGCTGAACCTCGTAGTTGGCCGCCGCCAGCTTTTCCGCCCGCGCCTTTGAGACCGGCTGATGGGGGATCAGAATATCAAGGGTGACTGTTGCGCCGGGTTGGAGCAAAACTGCCATTTCCTCTGAGGGCGCGGCTTTTCCGCTGAGCCGCGAAACGGCATACACCCGCCCTGAGGAAAAGCAACTCCAGCCATGGGCGGAATCGTAGGTGCTGTTTGTGGTTGCCGGCTGGCAGAAAGGCGTCTTGAACCAGGTATAGCAGGGAGTGGCGCCAGAGTTGACCGCCGTGATCCGGATGCGCAGGACGGTTTCTTCTTCGCGTCCCACAGTTTCCTGTTTTACAAGATCCTTAAGCTGCTCCAACTCCTCAGGCTTGAGCATGTGTCCGTTGGTGTTGGGATAACAAGCCTGCCACTCCGAGCCGCGCAAACCGGAAACTGTCAGCGGGGAGGTTTCCAGCGTGGCGAAGGCTGTCAGGTTGTAGGTTATCGCCTCTTCCCGCTGGGTGGCGTGCAAAATCGGCAGATAGCCTTCGTCGAGCCTCCTTGTCATATCGTGACGGCAGGCGCTGCCCTTGCCGATGGCGAAATTCAGGAGATAGGGCTTATGGTCGAGCTCTGGCAGGGCCGGCAGCATTGAGTGAAAGCGCGGCTGGACGTAGCCCCAGAAGCCGGAGTGCGGGTGGCAGCCGACCTCGAAGAAGCGCATGTCGCGGCTTAGCCCGAGCCAGTTCGGGCATGTTTCATTCCGGTTGCCGGCGCAGGCGTTCTCGTAGCACTCCTCGGGCTCCTGATCGATACGTTGCTGGATGCTGGTCGCACCGCTGGATTGGACGGCTGCGGCCACTTCATCGTATGAACGGCGGTCGGTGGCCGGCACGACCATTACGCCGTAAAGCGCGATCAGCACGGGATGTGCCGACGTGACATCGCGGACGAAAAAGGTGAACGAGCGCGCGCCGTTGTGGACTGTCACCCGCGACTGATGGGGGCCGTATCCGAGCTGCCCCTTCTTCACCGTGAACTGGATCCGGCAGGCTCCGCTGCCGGAAAAGGTGAAGCGATCGTTCTGCCATTTTGCTTTGCCGGTGATGACGGACCCTCCGCCGAATTCAGCGTTGATGACTTCAATGCGCCCCTTGGGGCTTTCATTCCGCCACTCAATTGCCAATGATACCGTTTTCATGTTTTTCACCATGTAGAGTTTTGGCTGTTCTTTAAACAGATTTACAGGAAAGAGCTCTCCGACAAGCTAGCGAGAGGGCTATTCAAGAACAAGATATATTTTCAGCGCCCAATCCTGTGGGACGCCAATGGAAAAATATTGTAATTCATAAATCAACCTGCAAAGATAACGACTGTGATGAAAAACAATAAAAACGACAACAAAAGGAGAACGCTCATGATAAGGAACTGGCTGGAGACGGTGGCGGTTGCAGGTTTTGTTAGTTCGGCAATTGTTTTAACAGGCTGTGACAACGGAGACAGCGGAGCCTCAGCTGCGCCTGACGCCGCTCCGGTGGCAGCGCCAGCAGCAGCAGTAGCGCGCGCGACCTATTCTGCAGGCAGCGCGACCATCCTTGGAACCTTCAGCTTTGACTATGATGCCGGCTCAGGCGGAACAACGGTAGTGCCAGCTGGCAACGTCGCCGATGTATTTCTCCGGCGCATGACCGCAGCCGACAGCGAGCTTCAGCCGGTTAACGGGGCGGCCATTGGCGTTATAGGCGTGGTGGACTTCAATAGCGTGACCTATGAAACCGTTAGCGGCATGGGGCTCGGGGGCGGCGCTGTCAATCTAACCAGCATGCCCGCTGGAACTGTGATCGGATTTAAAACCGACGCCGGGCGCTTCGGCAAGATGCGCGTTAATTCCTATGCCGGCAATCACGACATGAGTATGGGCTGGCTCACCTGGGAATAAGCGCTTCCCCTGGTTCACAAGGGAAGGAATGCAGCAATACCTGCAGGTTTGGTGCATTCCTCTCTATTGCCCGGCGTAAGCATCGCCTGACAGCGGCGATAATGGGTGAGCGACTTGGGGTGTCCAAGTCCACCCGACAACGCATGGAAAAGGGGCCCCCACCGGTTTCGATGAGGGCCGATGTTCTGGCTCTATTCGTGCTCATATCCGGCATGCCATGGGCATGGCTTGCTGCTTGAAGTCGAGCATCTTCCAAAGCGAGTGACTCCGCCTGGGCGTACAGCGGACTTGTGACATACCTCTGCGTGGAGTACAAAAAACAAAGCTAACAGGATGATGAGCCATGCATAAGAGTACTTCACCGAAAAGTTTGGGAAGTTGGATGCTGGTGCTGTTTGGCCTGCCGTTCATGGCGGTCGGCATTATTGTCGGGGTCATGAGCTGGAACATGTGGTCCTTGTGGCATAAAAGTGCGACGTGGTCGCGGGTGCCCGCCATCGTGTCCCAGGTGGAGTTGCAGACCCATCACGGCGATAATGGCGGCGTTTCCTATTCGGTCAACTGCCGGTATTCTTATTCCGTCGCTGGCAGGAAATATACGAGTGACCGTGTCGGTGTGGAAAAACACGGATCGAGTGATGGGTATCACCGGATGCGCTATGATGTCCTGGTCCGCCATCGCGACAGCAAGACTCCGGTCGAGGTGCTAGTGGATCCGGCTCAACCGGATCAGGCGATCGCGTTCCGGGAGAAGTCAACGACGATGCTTGTTCTCCCTCTCTGCGCCGTGGTTTTCGGGGTGCCCGGCCTTGTGGTTTTTTGCCTCGGCCTCGCCGCGTTTTTCAAGGGAGGGCGGATGAGCCGGTTGCTTGCCATGAATCCCGGTCGCCCGTGGCGGGCTGATTCCCGGTGGCGCGTGTTTGAACTGCACGACCATCCCGTGCAGCGAATTGCCGGCAGGCTGGCGGGAGGCCTTTTTACGGCTGTTTTTGTCAGTGTTTTCTGGATCACCATGGGGTCTGATAAACACGCGCCGCTGTTCGCCAAAGTCATCATCGGGCTGTTCAGCTTGATTCCGGCTGGGATGTTTGTGTCGGCGGCTTACAATATCTCTCGCTTCCTCAAGTACGGCAATCCCAGGCTTGTGCTCCGGCAGCTGCCATTTGTCCCGGGGCGGGAAAATTCAGCGCTGCTCTATGTGAAGACCCATATCGCCTCGGATAAGGGCGTTGAGTTGAAGCTGCGGTGCATGAAAAAAGAGACGGTCAAGCGGGGAAACGGGACTTCCATAGAAGAACGCGAGGTTTATAGCGAAGTCAAAATCGAGGCTGAGGATCTTGCCGGACGCACGGGGCGCGGATCGGTGGTGCCGGTTCGTTTTACGATTCCCGTGGAACAGCCGGAAACGCTTTCCGGGAATATGCCCGACTTTACCTGGAGGATTTCCGTCAGGGCGGCAACACCCGGCGTTGATTTTTTCGCCGAGTTCGATGTGCCGGTGTATCGCGTGGATGATCCGGAGCTCATGGATATTAATCCGATGGCGAAATGATAAAAACGACCGGGCGCATTTTGGTGGCGCAAGGAAGACCACAACTGGCGGAAGAATTCAAGGGCCACCGCGTTACCGCGGAGGCTACGGGCGGGCGGGACGATTGGAGTTTCGCAGTTTCGCAGTGGAGCAAAACTTCGGCCAGACGAATATAGCGGCGGAATTTCTGGGGTCAGGAAATCCCCGGACGGCTGGCATCCTGTTCGACAACATGATTGCGCCGCTCATTCCATACGGACTGCGCGGCGCGCTTTGGTGCCATGGCGAAAGCAACACCGACCATGCGGCGCGCTACCGGGGACTGTTGCAGCGGCTGATCCGCGACTGGCGGCATGTTTGGGGAACGGGCGACTACCCTTTCCTCACGGTACAACTCGCCAATTTTATGCCGCCAAAATCCTGCCAGCCTGATAGCTCCTGGGCGCTGGTGCGTGAGGCACAATTGCAGTCGCTCGAACTTCCGGAAACCGGGTTGGCGGTGGCGATTGATATTGGCGACGAAATTCGAGGGGGGATACGGTGCGGGTGACATGTCCGGACGTGGCACGGCCCATGGCCGTTCGTTACGCCTGCATACGAGGGGTTCGGGG
>JBAXJV010000256.1:0-4511 GCA_037137675.1 bacterium
CGACCGCTACAGTTCCGACCCGCGCATGCCCTTCGAGATCGAGCGGTACCATTTTGAGACCCGTGCCGATGCCGATACCGAAGGCAAGTTCATGCACATCGTGACCCTCACCGTGGGCAAGGAGGTCACCATCCGCTCGAAGCGTGATCCCCGCAAGCAGAACACCATCCGCAAATGGCAGTCCGCGCTGGTGCCGGCCTGTTTCGGCGAGTACGAGTTCATCAATCCCGACGGCGGTTTCTGCACCGTGGTGCAGTTGCGCTGGAAGAAAGGGTGAGTCCATGACATGAACGACTTCTGCTTCACTTTCTGGACTCCCGGACATGCGTCGGCGGACGACAGTCGCACCTTTGGCTGCGCCGCGCACGGGTATGCGAACGACGGTGTCTGGCGGGAGCCGGGCGCGTTCGGCTCGGGAATCTGGCGGCAGGCGTTGCCCGGCGAATCGCTGGCCGGCACGTATGATGAAGTCTGGTCCCAACTGGACCGGGTCGCGTGGCGACCGGCTGCCGCCCTCATTCTCTTCAGTCACGCCAGGGGCATCGAAGCGTTCCTGGAGAAGTGGAACGTACGGTTCGCGGGCATGCCGGCGGCCGGCGGTGGCGCGGCGCTGGGGGCGGGACAGACCGCAGGCGACCTCCTGCCCGCGGCGGCGGATGTGGCGGTGCTGCTGATTCGCGGCGGCCGCTGGCGGGTTGAGACGCTCAACGTCCATGACCGCACCGGGCAGGCGTTCGAATTCCGTGCCAGCGGGTTGCGGACGATCACGCAGTTGCGCGACGGCGGCGACTGGCAGCCGGCGGCTTCCGCCTTGCGCGCCTTGCAGGCCGCCCATGGGCGAACCGAGACCGATTGCGAATCGCTGACCTTCTCCGATGCCGGCGGCCGCAACATCCACTGCCGGTTCGACGGCGAGGAGCTTCACACCGGCGCCGATCTGCCGGCGGAAGGACGACTAGAGTGCCGGCTTGTGTCCCGTGCCGATGTGGCCAAACGCCTGGCGGAGTTCTGTGCCGTTTCCGACGCTCTGGTTTTCGGCTGCGCCGGGTTGCGCAGCCTGCTCGACGCGCCGCTGCTGGTTGCTGCGGGAAACCTGGTCGGTTTCATGTTCGGCGAACTGGTAACCATTGGAGGTCGCCCGCAATTCGGCAACTTGATGGCGTCGCGATTGGCGTTGCTGGCAGAAACAGATAAGCCGACCACCCGGGGCTCCGGGCGAAAACAGATTAGTAACTGGGGGATCGGTTGACGACTACGGCGACGACTACGGATTACGAGGGAGACCGTCGTGATCGTCAATCGTAGTCGTCGCCGTAGTCGTACACCGAAATGGGAAGTCAACGTAGTGTGCAAGTGAAAGCAAAACCACAATATGTGGTGGTTTAAAGTGAAGTTATAAACAAGGACTTCAGATGAATATAGTACAATTTCGCAATGTGTTCCCCCTCGGCTCCCACCTCTGCCGTGAGCCGATGCCGGCCATGTCCGAAATGAAGCGCGACATGGAATTGCTGAAGAAACAGGGGTTCAACCTGATCAAGCTCCAGGAACACTGGATGACGGGCGAACCGCGCGAGGGCGAGTACGACTTCTCGCGCTACGAGGAACTCATTACCCACGCCGCCACCCTCGACCTCGGCATCTACCTGGGACTCACCTGCGAACAGGCCCCGCACTGGCTCTACGAGAAGCACCCGGACTGCCGCATGGTTGGCCGCGACGGGCGCACGATCGTCTACGAGGCGCCGACCACGCTGTCGGCCGACGGCAAACCCGGGCCGTGCTACGACCATCCCGGGGCCATGGCCGACCAGTTGCGTTTCATCACGCAGCTTGTCCAGACTCTTGGCCGGTTCGAGAACGTGGTGGTTTGGAATACCTGGCAGGAAATCGGCTACTGGGGCGAGTGGCTCGTCGGTCAGGGTGTCTGCTTCTGCCCAAACACGCTGGCGTCCTTCCGGCGCTGGCTGGGTGGACAATACGGCGATCTGGATGCGCTCAATCGCGCCTGGAACATCCGGTATCCCTCCTGGTCGGCGATCCAGCCCAGCCGCGCCACACGCCAGCCTCAGGCGGTGGACCTGGCCTGGCAGACCTTCATGGACAACGTGCAGATCGCCACTGTCCTCCGGCGGCGGGCGGAGGCGATTCGCGCCGCTGATCCGCTGAAGCGCCCTGTGTTTGCCCACAAAGCCGGCCCGGCGTGGGCTTCTGGGCAGGATTGGGTCTATGCCCGCTGCCAGGATTTCCTGGGGTCTTCGTGCTATCCGCCATGGTTCTGCATGAACGGCTGGGACGACGGCGGAACCCGCCCATTCGCCCGGGACTCAGCGCTCCTTGCCGAAGTGGCCGCTGTGGCGTACGCCTTCGACCATACCCGCTCCGCCAATCCCGGCAAGGGGCACGCCGGCGGCGCGCCTGTCTGGGCGGCGGAATTCCAGGGCGGGCCGATCAGCACCGGCTTCCAGAAAGGGCGTGTGCCTTCGCCGGAAGACATGCGCCGCTGGATGCTCTCCGCCGTATCGTCCGGCGTTACGGCCATCTCGTTCTGGGTCACCCGGGCCGAGATCATGGCCACCGAGCAGAACGGGTTCAGCCTGCTCGACAGCACCGGCCATACGACGCCGCGGCTGGACGAGGTCGCCCGGATCGGGCGCGCCCTGAACGCCCATGTCGACCTCTTCGCGCAGCCCACGATGCAGCCGGCCAAGGTCGGTATCCTGCTCAACGAGGCGAACTACCAGCTTTGCACGCACCTGACGCAGGGCGGCGACAACCTCGCTTACAGCACCCGCGGGTGGTGGCGGCTGTTGTGGGAGGCGAACATTCCCGCCGACTTGCTCAGCGCCGACCACGATCTCGAGCAGCTCGGGGAATATCGAACGGTGATCGCGCCGTTCCCGTTGGCGCTGTCCGAAGCGGTCGCCGCAAAACTTGCGGCCTATGTCGAGGCCGGCGGCTGCCTGGTGAGCGAAGCGGCACCGGGCCGGATCAACGAGGAAGGTTTCTGCAATCGCGGAGAGCTGTCGCCAACCCTTGCCGCGCTGTTCGGTGTGCGGCAGACCGGTTTCCAGATGGTGCGCGAGCCGGACGGCGGCGCGCGCTGGTCGCCGCCGGAGCGCAGCTGGGGCGAATATCTCGAGGCGCAGATGCTCGACGGGACCGGTCCGCTGGCCGGGCAGCGGCTGCGGGCCAACGTCTACCTACAGACCTTCGAATGCCTGGCGGGTGCCGACCCGGTGCTGCGGGCGGGGGAGGCCGTCGCCGGCGTCCGTCGCCGCGTCGGCCAAGGGCAGGCCTGGCTGCTCGGCACCTACGTGGGCCACAACGGCACGGCCTACCGCGACCCCGCCATACACGCTGCCGTGAAGTCCCTGCTGGCCGCCTGCGGGGTGGTCCCCGAACATGAGGGTAAACTGATCCTCCGCAAGCGGGTGACGTCGGACAAGGAAGCGTGGATTTTCACCAACCCGACCGGAGAGAGTATCACTGAGACCATCGAACTGGCAGGCTGGCAGAAGGTCGGCGACCTCCTGGGGCGGGCGGTGACGGTTGCCAATGGGGCCGCGGAAGTCAACGTCGCGCCGCTGGACGTGCGGGTACTGATCGTCGAGAGGTGTCTAGGATGAGCCGTCCCTGGGAAATCTGGCTGGTGCAGCACACGCACGTGGACCTCGGCTACACCGAGCCGCAGGACCTCATTCTGCCCCAGCAGGCCGAGTTCGTCGCGCAGGCACTCGACCACGCCAGCCATTGAGGGCTGGCGATACGCAGCCGCCTTGATCGGTGCCGAACAATCTGATTCGATGAATGGAACAACGGGGATGGAACCAAGATGACAGCAAAGCCGATGGGTGTGGATTTCCTCTGGGGCGCGGCGACTGCGCCTTACCAGATCGAGGGTGCCTGGAACGAGGACGGCAAGGGGGCGTCCAACTGGGACTGGCGCGCGCACCATACCGACAAGATCAAGGGCGGCGCCACCGGTGACGTGGCGGTGGACCATTATCATCGCTGGAGCGAGGATGTCGGCCTGATGCAACAGATCGGCTTGAATGCCTATCGCTTCGGCATCGCCTGGGCACGCGTGCAGCCGGAGGGGCGGGGCGCCTGGAACCTGAAGGGACTGGAGTTCTACGACCGGCTCATTGATGCCCTGTGTGCGGCCGGCATCACGCCGCTGGTGACCCTCTGCCATTACGACATCCCGCAGGCGCTGGTGGAAAAGGGCGGCTGGATCAACCGCGACACCACCGAACGCTTTGCGGACTACGCAACGGCCATGGCCCAACGCTACGGCGACCGCGTGCGCTGGTGGGTGACACTCAATGAGCCGATTTGCATCGCCGACGGGTTTGTGCCCGCGCCGGACGACCCGAAGGACATGGCCGCGGTGCAGCATCACCTGTTATTGGCGCACGGCCGAGGGGTACAGGCGATCCATTCCGTCGATGCGAAGCTGAAAGCAGGGCTGGTCACCTGCCTGTGGCCGGCGCACGCGATGCTGGGCG
>JBAXJV010000257.1:0-4474 GCA_037137675.1 bacterium
ACTAGACACGCACAAGGACAAACTTGTCGGCTTGATGCTGAAGCAATCCAGCGGGATCCAGATAGCCGACGCACAGCCACACTTCTACGTCAAACGCGACCTCGAATCCGTCGAGCACCTCTTTGCAGTGGCCTCCAGTCTTGACGCCATGGTCGTGGGTGAAACCGAGATTCTCGGCCAGGTTAAACAGGCGCTCCTGCTTGCCGAGGAAGCTCAGACGACGGGCAAAGTGCTTCAGCCGCTCTTCCAGCGCGCTTTCAAAACCGCCAAGCGGGTCCATTCCGAAACCGACATCTGCCGTGGCCGGGTATCAGTGAGTTCGCTGGCTGTAGAATTTTCAGAGAAGGTTTTTGAAAATCTCAGCGCGAAGACCGTGATGATCGTCGGCGCCGGCGAAACAGCCGAGCTGGCGTTGAAAAGCCTAATTGACCGCGGTGCACGCGACGTCATGGTGCTCAACCGCTCGGTGGAGCGCGGGCAGACGCTCGCAGCGCGCTACGGTGGCCAGGCAATCCAGTTCGATCTGCTTGACGACTACCTCCCGCGCGCCGACATAGTGATCAGCTCCACAAGTGCGCCGCATCTCGTGATCCATGCCGCAGCTGTGCAGAAGGCAATCGCAATCCGCCGCGGCCGACCGATGCTGTTGGTAGACATCGCCGTGCCCCGCGATATTGATCCGGCTGCCAGCCAGATCAAGGATGTATATCTGTACCACATTGATGATTTGCAACGCATCGCCGAGAGCAATCTCACTAAACGCCACTCGGCTGTAGATCAGGCATGGAAGATTGTGCGGGAAGGCACCGCAGAAGCAGCAACCTTTTTCGAAGCTCCGGAACTGCGGTTGCTGTTACGAAAATTTGACGAGCACGGACGGGAAATCTGCGAGACGGCACTGCAGCGGGCGCTGGCCAAGGAGAAACTGGCCGCGCTCCCGGAGCCGTGCCGGGAAGAAATCATAGTTCTCGCGCAAAAAATCGTTAACAAAATGCTCGCCCAACCGCGCGAAGCCGTCAAGCGGGCCGCACGAAATGGCGAATGGGAAGCGTATGCGCGGGTCGTCAACGACCTGTTCGGGTTTGACAAAAAAAAACCTGAAGATAAGCAATGAACTACCTGCCTTCAAAGTCAGAAGACGCGAAAGACCTGAAAGGACTGAGCCCATGATTGGCATATCCAAACTTTATTGCGGCACCGTCGAAACGTCAGACCCCTTACGGTACGGACGCCGCTCGAAGGATCTGCCATCGCACCTGCTTCAATTTTCAGCAGATAAAAAACCGGTTGTGGTCTGGAATGTTGGGCAGCGCTGCAACTTGCATTGCGTCCACTGCTACTCTCACTCCCGGGATCAGGACTACCCTGACGAACTGGCGCACGAGGACGGGCTGCGCCTGCTGTCCGACCTCGCCGATTTCGGCGCTCCGGTGGTGCTGTTTTCAGGCGGCGAGCCGCTACTTCGCCCGGATATTTTCGAATTGATCCGGCATGCAACCAGCCGGAAAATGCGGGCTGTAGTCTCAACAAACGGAACCTTGATTACACCGGATATTGCGTCCCGGCTCAAGGACGCAGGGCTCTCTTATGTGGGCATAAGCCTGGACGGCCTGGAGCCGACTAACGATCGGTTCCGCGGCGTGCAGGGGGCCTTTAAAAAAGCACTGGAGGGCGTCCGCAACTGCCTGAGCACCGGCGTCAAAGTCGGACTGCGCTTCACCATGACTCGCGCGAATTTCCGCGACGTCGGAGGAATCCTTGACCTGATTGAACAGGAAGGCATCCCGCGCGTCTGTTTCTATCACCTCGTGTACACAGGACGGGCGAGCAAGCTTGTTAATGAAGCGCGCATGTCCCACGCGGAGACGCGCAGCACCGTGGACCTGATTATGGCCCGCACGAAGGCCTTCCACGAGCAGGGCCGGAAAGTCGAAGTGCTGACCGTGGACAACCATACCGACGGTCCTTATCTTTACCTGCGGCTACTGCAAGAAGATCCCAAGCGCGCAGAGGATGTGCTTAGCCTGCTGAAGATGAACGGCGGTAACAGCACCGGCACGGGCATCGGCTGCGTGAGCTGGGACGGCGCCGTGCATCCGGACCAGTTCTGGCGCCATTATTCATTTGGCAATGTTAAAGAAAGGCCCTTCAGCGCAATCTGGACGGACACCTCGGAACCCCTGCTTGGAAAACTGCGGGACCGGAAAAAATACCTGAAAGGCCGCTGCAGCGCCTGCAAATGGCTGGACATCTGCAACGGCAACTTCCGCGTCCGGGCCGAGGCGCTGACAGGCGATATCTGGGCGCCCGAACCGGATTGCTACCTGACCGACAAGGAGATCGGACTGTGAACGATGAGCTTCGCCTCGTTTTCTGGGAACTGACGGCACGCTGCAACCTGAAGTGCTGCCATTGCCGGGCCGAGGCCCAAAATGATTTTGTGGCTGGAGAACTCACTACCAATGAGATTCTGAAAGTGGCGCGCGACATACGGAACGCCGGCGATCCGATCATGATCCTGACCGGCGGCGAGCCGCTGGTGAGGAAGGATTTCTTCGACATCGCCAAGTCCTGCGTGGAAATGTTCAGCCGGGTGGCGCTGGCGACCAACGGCACGCTCGTGGATGACGAAATCGCCCGCCGCATTGTCAGCACCGGTATCCAGCGCGTCAGCGTCAGTCTCGACGGTGTCAAGGCGGCGACCCATGACGCCTTCCGCGGCGTGACAGGCAGTTTCGACGCCACCGTGCGCGGCTACGACGCCATGGCACGGGCCGGGGCCTCGCTGCAGGTCAACGCGACCGTGGCCAAACACAACATCGACGAGGTCGAGGACCTGCTTAATTTCGTGCTCGCTCGCAAGGCCGCCGCCTTCCACGTATTTTCCCTCGTTCCGGTGGGCTGTGGCGCCCAGATCAGCGACGATGCCCGGCTTTCCTCAGAACAGATGGAGACTTTTCTGCGCTGGCTGTACGCCAAATCCATCGAGCTGCGCGACCGCATTCACATCAAAGCCACCTGCGCGCCGCAGTACTACCGGATCATGCGGGAGATTTCACGCGAAAAAGGCATCGCCATGCCTGCGGCCGGACACGGTCACGGGCAGTCCGGCGGGAATAGCATGCAGGCTATGACGCGCGGCTGCCTGGCGGGTTCGGCGGTCTGCTTCATCTCGCGCACAGGCAATGTGCAGCCCTGCGGCTATCTTCCGCTTCGCGTGGGCAATGTACGTGAAACTGAATTTGGCGAAATCTGGAGGAGCTCGGATCTCTTCCGGACTTTACGTGATCCCTCGCAGTTGAAGGGCAAGTGCCACGCCTGCGGCTACCGGAAAGTCTGCGCCGGTTGCCGCGCCCGTTCTTTTGCCGAAACCTCCGATTTTCTGGGCGAGGATCCAGACTGCGCCTTCGTGCCGGGGAAGCGCGAAGGCAAGGACGCGCAGTCAACGATGTAGCGCCTGCGTGTTCCGGAACCGGAATCAGGAGACATGGCATGATGACATCTGGACACAGTGGTGATGCCAGAACACTCCAGGCCATGCTCGACATCTATTGCCGGGACAAGCACGCGGGCACGGGAACGCTATGCCCGGAATGCCGTGAACTGCTCGAATACGCCATGGTCAGGCTGGACAAGTGTCCCTTCGGCGCGCAAAAGCCCGTTTGCTCACAGTGTAAGATCCATTGTTACCAGCCGGCCATGCGCGCTCGCGCCAGGGAGGTTATGAAGCACTCCGGGCCGCGGATGCTGACAGCGCATCCGATTCTGGCGGCCAGACACATCGCGTACGGTCTCCTGCACAAACCCGCTCCAGCACCCAACAGGCTTCAGGGTCTCAGGGTTCAGGAAAAAACCAACCTGAACCTCGAACCCTGAACCCTTTCCCATCTCCCGATCCATCTGGCGGCTTTTGCGCCAGCGGCCCACCTGATCACTGAACCTACCCTGCCTGAACGGCTACGGCTGTTTTTCGCTGACTCCAGCCGAGCTGAAGGTGGCCATTTCGTTGTAGATTTTTACGGCCCCTTCGATCACCAGCATCGCCAGCGCAGCGCCAGTGCCTTCGCCAAGACGCATGTCCAGGTCCAGAATCGGGCGGGCGCCCATCTGCTGCAATACCGACTTGTGGCCCTGCTCCTGCGAAAGATGGCTGAAAAAGAGGTAGTCCGTGACTGCCGGACAGATACGGCAGGCCGCCAGCGCCCCGGCCGATGAGATGAATCCATCCACGACTACCGGAATCCGGCAGGCCGCCGCGCCCAGGACTAGCCCGCAAATTCCGGCGATCTCAAACCCGCCCACGGCCGCCAGTATGCCGAGCGGCGATGTCAGGCGATCGCAATTGACCTCCAGAGCTTTTTTGATGACCTCAATCTTGTGCTGAAGGCGCGCATCGTCAATGCCGGTGCCACGGCCTGTGATGCTCTCAACAGAACATCCGATGTAAGCCGCAAAAAGCGCTGTAGCCGACGTG
>JBAXJV010000258.1:0-4447 GCA_037137675.1 bacterium
GAAGGACAGGGACTGCTGTCCCACTGCGCCGACCGTTGAGGTGGCGGAATGGAAGAGCGTGACCACCGGGGCCCTGAAACTACCGGGCGCCGCCAGCGTGACCGTCACCGGCGCCGCCCCGGCCACGAGTTCGCCCGGAGTGATGGTTCCGTACGCAACGCGCCCGGTGACAGTCACTCCGGCATCCGGACTCGACAGCCCCGCGCTGACACCGGCGAGCGTCACCGTGCTGGAGTTGTAGGCCGTGAACACAACCGGATTCGTGCTGGGCGCGATATTTGTGGAGGGTGAGAAATCCGCAACCCAAATCCCGGGCGCCTGACAGCTTGAGAGGCTGACGTCATCTACAAAGATGCCGGGCTGGGAGCCTGAGGTTGTCGTAGGTGTCAGCACGCGGAAGCGCACGCGCAGATTGCGATTACCGAACTGGGCGGAATCCAGAGTTACGCTCTCGGCCAGCCAGCCGCCGGAAACGGCATTGTAGACGCCGCCGGGGGTGACATTAATCCAGGCGGAACCATCAAAGACCTCTACGAAACCACTGCCGTTCAGGAAATTGTACCAGACGGCGTATTTGAGCACAGGGCTGTCGCCGACGGGGATCTGAGGCGACTGCAAGGTGGCCCAGGCGTTATCGGGGCATTTTCCGGTCATGCCGGTACCCCAGCAGTGGGTGGGACTGCAGGCGGAGGGCGGCCCGTTGGAAGGAATACCCCAGCGCCAGACGTCAGAAATAATCTGACTGAAAATATTGCTGCCCGAGGTGGTCCAATTGAACGAGCCGAGCTCCATATCATCGCGGAAGGCCACGGCGCGGAATGGCCGCACATGCAGGCAGGGCGCTGAAGCCAGATTCAGGTTGCCGTTCAAATCCGCAAGCACCCCGGCGCGTACCGCCAGAGAAACAGAACCGTAATCACCAACAGCAGTGCTGGCAGTCACAATATAACGCAATCCGTAGATGCCGTTGCCCGAGACGTTAGCGACTGCAGTAACACTGGAAAGCGTGCCGCCAAGATCGAAATCATTGGTGGTCAGAGTGCCCGCTACGATTTCGTTAAAGCGCACCTCAAACGTCAGCGTCGAACCGTTTTCTGTCAAAAACCGCACAGCCGGTACAGGCGCATTGGTGTCGGCTGGCGGCTGCATGGTAAAGCGCATTCCCATGGCATCGGCGAGCAGGCTGGATCCGGCTGACGAATACTCCGTCCTGAACTGCCCGATCTGATCCTGAAGGCCAATGGTAGCCGCGCGACCACCACCCGTCAGCGGCGCATCTTGCGCGACATCGCGATACTGGAAGACAATCTCGTTATCCACCAGCAGGCTTGCCGCCTCGGAAAGCACAACTTGAAAAGTATTTGTGGCGGTCGGCTCCGTGCTCGATCTGGCATTGCTCCAGCGTACGATCAATTGACGGTCGGGGGTGCTTCCGGAGACGCCCCAAGTTACGGTCCCGGGTATCGCCGCGGCATCTATATCACTCCACAACGGCGACAGAATGGCATAGGGCGGACTCATCACTCCAAGCGGCAGCGGAGTAGCACTCCCCAGATCAGCCGGATCGCCAAAACCAATCAAGCCGTGCGAAGTCACATGGAAATTGCTGTAAATCTGGCCATAGAAGGAGAAATCGAAGGGCATGATGATGGTGGCACTCACGCCGCCGGTGAAGGACAGCGCGGTCTCACTGGAGGGCTCGGTCCAGAGGTAAGGCTCAGAGCAGAGCGTATAGCCGTTCCCGACCTGCAAATAGACCGCACGCGTTACGTCAGAAGTATGCGTGATGTCGGAAACGGTCAGCACAGCAGAGTAAAATCCTAACGGCAGCAGACCGGCATTACTATTTGGGGAAACTACTACCGAATCGGATGCGCCAGCGCTCATTACACCACTGGTGGTCGAAAGATCCACCCATGGCTGATCCACCGAAACCTGCCAACTGAGCGTGTCCGGAGTTTGATTAGAGAAAGTGAACATGGAATTTGTTGGCGCAAAAGGACCTCCAGCAGGCCCCTGAAACCTGACGCCCAAGGCTGGCAGAACCAGTATATCTACCGGAATATCGAAAGCCTCAACCAAACCAGCCGTGGTAGAACTGTCCGGCGAAGTGGCGCTCAGGCCCATGCCGCGTTTAGCGAATGCCGCCCAAAGTTGGTACCGGTTGGCACCACCGGAACGCACCAGATCCGCCTGAATAATCGCATCGCGTTCTTCCAGGTAGGTCGGATTAACGGGCGACAGGTTCATCCCATCGGTGACCAGTTGCAGCATGAGCTGGTTGCCAGCCGCCGCGCCGTACTTGGCGATCAGATTGGCGCGCGCTTCCCAGAGAGTCACGCACCAAACCTCGCCCATGTTATGCACTTCGTCCGCATCCCCGCCGCCGATCGGGTTCATGGGAACCCCGGCATGCGTGCTCGCCTGGACTGGATCGATGTCCTTGAAGGTAAGCGGGTTATTGGTCATGCTCGTGGAGTACGGGTACCGGCGGATGCCGAAATAGTAGTTCTGAGTCAGGCCATACAGCTGGTAACAAACGTAGGCACCGGAGGGGTAGCAGGCGTTGGGATCGTCGTTGGTCGCACTCAATAACGACAGCGCATAGAAATCCGACCAGCCTTCGCCCATGCCGCTGGTTTGCAGGGCGCTGATGCCAACACCGCCGCCGACGCGGCGGTTGCTCAGGCCGTGCGTGTACTCGTGCAACACCACTTCAGCGTCCAGATCGCCGTCGCGATTTGGGGTCGGCCCGTCGAACAGGTACATTTGCATCCTCGGCGCAGAGCCGTCAGCCGGAGTGTAGAAGTTGGCGTTGTTGAACCCGCCGCCGTCCTGCGCATCGGCCCGCACAGCGTCGTTGCCCAGGCCGCCGCGGCCGAAGTTATCGGTCTGAAAGTTGCCGGCGGCTTCGGTAAAACCGAGTTCGTACAATTTGTCATGCATCCAGTTGTTCAGATAAAAAAGTTGCACAACGGCTGCGTTGGTGTAGGCGACCGGATCCTGCGCCAGATTCAGCGGAAAATCGAAAACCCGGAACGGCGAGCCGGTGGGGCGCGAGCCGGGATCGGGAATGTTGTCGCCATTCTTGTCCAGATGCGCGTCCACATTGTTGCCAAGCGTAGTATTGTCGCCGTCATTGATCCAGCCGGCAGGCGAGGCGTTGGTATCAAGAGCACTCCATGTGACCAGCAACCGGTTGGTTAGAGGCGGCTGAGTCGTCAGCGGCGTCGCATGCCCTGGCGATAGCGGCGACGGACTATCGCTGGTGTAGACGCGATAGCTCGCATTGGTGAGATACACGGTCAGACAGCGCCGCAGCAACATTTGGCCGGTTTGCGCGTCCACCAGCACCCGGAATACCTCGCCGCGCACCGGCACGGTCAAGGTCACGTCCCAGCACAGCCGCAAATCCGCGCTGTTCATGGGCAGCCAGATCAATGCAGCCTCGCTCTCGCCGCGCAAACCCGGGGCGCTGAAGCGCTGCCGTTGTCCAACCCCTTCGGACGGAGCGGTGGAGACAAGCTGCGACGCGTCTAATTTCACACCCAACCCGCCCGCCGCCGTGGTAATCGCCTGCACAGCGGAAACTCCCGGCGCGGCCAAAGTTGCGGCGCGATTCGGGGTGCCAGCCGCTGCGGCGCCAGCCAGATCGCCAAGCAACCGGCTGCAGACGTTGACCAGTTCGCCCTGTCTGGTGGTATGGGAGATCAGCGTCGCTTCAAATACCGTCAGGCCATCGAGTTGCTGCTCCCACACGACCGTACGCAGCCCATTGTGCGCGTCAACAAACTCCCGTTTCACAAGCGCCGCGTCCAACACCTTGGAATCGTGGCCAAAGAGCCTGCTGTATTCGTCCAAAAACGCTTTTAGCGGGCGGTTGGAATCCTGGACTGCGAATTGCCGGGCGCGAGCGGCAGGGACTGCGCGGCCTTCCCCCGCAGGGCCGGTCAGAAACCCGTCGCGGCAGGATACGAACACCTGCCCGCCGCCTGCCTCGCGTTTCTCCACTACAGCCGTACGAAGGCGGGCGCGCAGATCGGCGACCGCTTGCAGTGGACCGCTGGCTGCCTTTAGCGGGCCAACCGCAACGACGCTTCCACGCTGGTCGAAATCAAGCGGAGCTGGCTGAGCAGGCGGTCGAAACGCCTGCGCGACGCCACAGAAAGCGAGCATGCCTGCAGCGACTAACTGCGGAAACAAGCGGGTTCTATTCACTTCGGGCATTCCTTGAGATGACACATGACTTCTGAATTCAGAATAGCTACTGCTTGATTGTCACTGCGGGGATTGCGCTCTGCGGCTGATTTGTGGCCGCCAACGCAGCCTCCCGCTCCAGTTCGGCCTGACGCTGCTCCAGCTGCGCCATTTTCGCGCGCAGCGCAGCATTCAGCACTCCAATATCACGCAGCTGCTGAAGGTTGTCGCTGCGCTGCCCGGTCAGATA
>JBAXJV010000259.1:0-4438 GCA_037137675.1 bacterium
AATGCTGCTGGTGTCATTTTACACAAAACGATCGGGCTGGATTTTTTTCCGTTGACTTGAACAGGCATGAAAACGTGATCATGCTAGCATATCCGCAAAAGGGAGTGCATAATCACTGACACGCAAGCACTTGATTTTCCGGGAGCCCAAAGCATGTTTTATAAGCCTGATTGGAATGAAACCCGTGAATGGCTGACCGGCTGGTGGAATCGCGAAATCCATGGACATTGGGCCCTGGGCGTTATTGCACCCCGCTCCAAACCACTGCCTGCGATTCCGTGCGCTCCTGTGCCCGAGGACAACCGTCAGAAGTGGATGGATGCGCAGGGAAATTTGGAGCGCATAATGAGCGGCATGTCCCGGGAATATTTCGGCGGCGTATTTTTCCCCTCCGTCACTGCCGGACTCGGCCCTGGTTGCATGGATTTATTTCTCGGCTGCGAACCAAGCTTTATGCCCGAGACCATCTGGTATAAGCCCTGCATTTCCGATCCTGCCAGAGCTGAGCTTAGCTGGAACCCGGACAATCTCTACTGGCGTTGGGTTTTGGAAACCACCCGCAGCTATCAGAAACAAAGCGCAGGAAAATGCCTGACCATCATCCCCGACCTGATCGAAGGACTCGATGTCGTCTCAGAACTGGTCGGCACGCAGGAGCTGCTGACTTATCTGGTTGATTGTCCTGAGGAAATTCATCGTTTGCTGGATCAGGTTACGGAGCTCTATTTCAAGGCTTTCGATCCACTCTACGAGATGCTCAAGGATGATCGCAATGGCAACGGATTCATCGCTTTCAATGCCTGGGGTCCGGGAAGAACGCTTAAAACCCAGTGCGATTTCTCGGCCATGATCTCGCCCGATATGTTTGCCGAATTCGTTTGCCCGTATCTGGAACGGCAATGCGCCCGTGTTGATTTTTCAACCTACCACCTCGATGGTCCCAATGCCATCCGGCATCTTCCACACCTGCTCAAGATTCCCAGTCTCAAGGCCATTCAATGGACATCCGGAACGCCTAACCCTCCGCCCAGCGACCGCGTCTGGTGGAAAAATGTCTGGGAGCCGGTTTATGCCTCTGGAAAATCCGCCATGGTGCTGGGCTGTCCTCCTGAAGACGTTGAACCTTTCCTCAAGGAGTTTGGACAAAAGGGCACGATGTTTACTACTGCTACGGATTCGGAAGATCAGGCGCGACGCCTGATTGATGCATCGGTAAATTGGGACGCCTGACCAATCCTCCGGTTTTACGCGAATGCCGTTCGAAGCAGGCGGCAAATGGAAGCCTGCGCATCCGGTGGAATGGCGCTTGTACTACAGGCCCTTCTGTTTATAGAGCGGCAGGAAACGGTAGTAGACTTCCAGGCACAACGCTCCGATCGCGGTTGAATAAGTACGTCCGCCGCGGGGGCCCAGCTGGCAGAGCGGGTCCCAACTTCCAGCCGCCGGGCCAGCCGTCTGGCGCCCCTTTAGCAGCGCACTGGTCAGAGCTGTGTTCCAGGCCGTGAATTCCTGCGCCCCCGACAGGTAAATTGCCATCGTCGCATAGTACCAGTAATACATATGAATCGAGCGGCTTTGAGGATCCCAGGCCGGCAGGTTGTTCATGAAGTAGGCGATAGATTCGCGAGTGCCTGCGGTTTTGGTTTCTGCCCCTGTGAACAATTGGCAGAACGCGCCCTCGGCAGTCATGACCGGGGTTACGGCGTGGCCGACCTTGTATGAATACAGCCCGCCAGCAGGTCCCTGCCGCACCTTCTCCAGCCAAAGCTCCGTCCACCGGAAGGTCTGCTCCGGGACGGCAATTCCGGCAATCTGTGCGCTTTTGAGGGCCAGTATCTGCCAGCCGGTGACGGAGGTGTCGTTTTCATTGCGCGGCGCATAGCGCCATCCGGATTCCGCGCTCTGGGAATTTACAATGAAATTAACCGCCCGCCTGGCAGGCGCCAGAAGACGCTCGTCGCCGGTCAAGGAGTATGACTCGCACAGCACGGCAGTGGCGATGGCCTGGCCGTACATCTGCCCAGCCCCTCGGAAGTCGCCGTTTTCTTTCTCGCAGTTCAGAAGCCAATCGAGCCCTTTTCGCACCGCTTCCTTGTGTGCGCCATCTATATGTGTGTAGCCGGCCCCGAGATAGGCCAGCAGTGACATCCCTGTCACGACCATGTCTTCGTTAGCCAGATCACCGGCTCCGCCGCATTCTTTGAGAGTTTTGAATCCATCAACATCCCAGCGCCCGTCGTCGCTCTGCGAGCTGCCCAGCCATTTCAGAGCCTGCTCGACGGCTTGCTCGGTCTGCGCCGTGCCGCCAAGCTCCTTGATAAACTGTTTGCGCTTCTCCGGCTTGCGCATTTTATAGATGGCTTTCTGTGGTAAAAAAGCGGGATTTGGCGCATTGCCTACCGTCAGAAATGAATGAAACCCTTCCTGGCCCGCCGTTGCCGACAGGGATATGTCGGAGCTCACAAGTGCCTGCGCTTGGCCCGTTTGTAAACTCATTTCGATGCGCCCGGAGTTGCGTTCACCAGTGCCGCCAGCCGCCGCCTCCACGTCAGCATGCCCGCTGCCTGCCCGGTCGCCAGCCATCAGATTACCGCCATCTGCCTTGGCGACCTGCAGCGGTCCATTGGGCGCGCTGCCTGCTTCCGGGCTCCCACCGCCGGACGTAGCCGGCGCTGTCACGGTTGACGCCCGCATCGCCGGACCGCCCGAATCCAGGGTGCTGGCGGATGTGCCGATAGCCGACAGCGACTCTTTCCCGGCCGTCCCGGACGCCGCGATGCTGGCTGTCGTCTGAAGCCCGCCCGGATTCACCAGCGTACCCGCCGCGCCGTTGGGTGTGCCTCCGGCATTGCCGCCATCTGCGGTTTGAAAACGCTGGCGCTCGACGCCGGCAATCATGACACCACCTGCGACAGCTTTTCCGGGCGACAGTTCGCTTGCTCCGCCCGCGCCAGCGCCCGAGCCTTGTCCTGCGCCTGCCGGCTCTGCCTGCAGCCGGTCAATTTTAATCTGTCCAGCCAGCAGTGCCTTGCCGGCGCTATCCGCAAGCGTCAGAGAGTTTCCCGTATCCACCTGCTCTGATCCGGAAACGGCGGGGTTTACAACGCGGGAACCCGTGCCGCTGGCAGCCTGCCCGACAAGAGAATTAAGCCCTGCTGGTAGCGCTGATCTCCCTGCCGGCGATGGACGCGCTAAAGCTCCAACCCCGTCCCCGGCCAATACCCCCGCCTGCGTTGTCCGATCGGGAGTCAGCGCAACAGCTTGAAGGTCTGATCCCGCGTGCGGCGAACCGCCACCCTTAGCGACCGGCAAAGCGTGCATTGGCGCCCCTATGTCGGTCAGGCTCTGTCCCCCCGGGGTGGCACTGCCACTCGATGCACCCGCCAGCTGCTCGTGGTTTTTGGTGGAAGCCGTTTTACTGGCCTGACGCTCACCGCCAGATTCTTCAATCAGTGTCCCGGCGCGCACTCCGGCACCACGCTTTCCGGCGATTTGATCCGGCGCGACGCGGTTCATTTCCACTGTGGCGCCCGCTAATCCTCCGGCCTGTTTCCCTGTCGCCAGTTCGGAAGGGCCTGGCGCGTCATTCCCCGGCGTTGTTGCAGGTTGATCGCTATTGATCATAGCCATGGCCTGAGCGGGGGCGCCGAGCGCCAACACGCCGGGGTGCTCTGCAGGCAGAGCTGAAACATCGTCCCGAACTGAGGGTGCTTTTGATGCTGAACCAGCCAGCCCATCGCTGTTAATTCCGAGCATAGTCGTATCTTTGGATGGAGCACTGTCCGTCGCTAGCGGCTGCGGCTTTCCGCTGGCCTTTTCAAGGAGCGCGGGATCGGAGTTTTTTTCTTTTGCATCTGTCCAGGCGCGCGGACGGCCCTGGGTTGGGGCCGGACCTGGCGCACTCGCAGGGGTGGCTGGCAGCAAGGTTTGCTGGTCGTTCATGCGCAGAGGTTCCAACCGGCTGGCATGTTCTGCGGCTTGCGGAGGAAAATCTTCCAGTGCGTTGTGTTTGCCTTCGCTACGGACGGCAGGTGCGCTGGCAAGGCTATCCAGGGCCAGCCTGGTCCGTGCGGTGCGCTGCTTTGCCGGGGCGGGCTTTCCGGTGCGTTGCGACAGACCGCCGGCATGCTTGCCGGGATTCACGTCGGTGCCGGACTTGGCTGCCGCGCGACCTTCGTCAGGTGACGGTCCGCGAGGGCTTTCGATTTGCGCGGCATGGTCCGTTAAACGATCAGGAGTAACTTTGGCCTG
This sequence comes from bacterium, assembly GCA_037137675.1. Classification (GTDB taxonomy): domain Bacteria; phylum Verrucomicrobiota; class Kiritimatiellia; order CAIKKV01; family CAIYGI01; genus CAIYGI01. Next base: position 4,252 of record JBAXJV010000259.1, read on the forward strand.
CGCAGGCTGCAGCAGATCCCTGACTTCCGGTTGATGTAACGGAGCAGCGCTTAAAATAATCGCCGCCCGCGCAGGCATCTGAGCTGCTGTTTGCAGTTTCGGGTCAGGCTTCTGCTCCGGCTGCAAGATGGGCTTTTTGGACGCCGGTGCGAGCTCAAAACTTTGTGCCTGTGCAGCAGGCTCTGGC
>JBAXJV010000260.1:0-4436 GCA_037137675.1 bacterium
TCCCAACACAGAATATCGCGGTACTCAAAGGCGGGTTGTCCGGACACGGGTTCATCCGGAAGATCCAGGTCTTGGCGGCGGGGAATATGGGTGACTTCCGGGGTGAACCAGCGGCAGCCTAAACAATCAAGTAATTCATAGACGCCATAGAGGGTGCCCCGTGCCCCGCCACCAATAATAAAAAACGTGTTGCCTGCGGGGGCCAGGTAAAACGATTCGGCGCTGGGGGCAAGCTCCTGGGCGTTCAACCCTGCGGCTTGTTCACGGTTCCGGCAATTGATGCAAAGCGATATTGTTTTCCGCTCCGCCGGAATGGCGTGGTCCCACCGATTCACCGGGGGCAGTCCGAGCATGGCCAGCAGATGCCGGCGCAGTTCGTCAGCCGCCGCCTCCTCGAACGGAGCAGGCCGTTCGGGAAGCATTATTTCAAACCATGGAATTCCCTGCTCGGCAATGCGCATGACTCATGGACCCAAGCTATTTGACCGTGGTTTGTGCCTTGGGAATCCACTCGCAAACCACGCGGGTTAATCCTTCGGGACGGATCGAGATCAGCCCTTGATCATTCGCCTTCATCGGTAACGAAAGCTCGCCCGCGATCGATTTGTCCGGCGTGACCGTTGAGGCAAATGGCTTTTCCACTCCATTGAAGTTCACCTTTTTGACTGGCGCAGAGCTGGAGAAGGAAATTTTCAGAACTCCTTCACCTTGATTGCTTGGTGCGCGGATGGGGACCAGCACCTGCGACTGATTGCAGGAAAAACCGGTGGGCGTGGCTTTTACTGCGTTTGTTCCGCTGGTGGCGGCGAACTGGTCAATCGCCCAGTCATTTCCCAGGCTGCGACCCACGGCATTGGCGGCCAGTTTGTCGAACCCTTCGGGAGTCTCCTTCAACAGCGCGACAATGGAAACCTTGTCGGTAAGCTGGAAGTCAATCTTCCACTGCCCGTTGGTGAGCAGGCGGGGTTGTATCAGGGCTCCGTTTACATAGACGGCCTTGGGAGCCTCCGGTGCATGCAGGACGACTGAATCGTACCCGATAATACCCAGAAGGTTTTCACGCGGTTTAATATTGATGTAAGCGAACGCGTCCGTGGCATAACCTTCATCCACATAGCCTTCGTAGAGGCTGGGCGAAAACAGGTTGTTTGAGGAAAAGAAGATGGCCGGGCGTTTCAAATTCGGATCCAGCACATAGTAACGGTTCGGGTTCAAGCCCGCTGGTCCCTGGGCGTTGTAGACGGGCCATCCATAAATGCTGCCGCCCTCCACCCTGGCATAGGGGGTGCCGTGAATCCGTCCGTAGATGGTGTTGGTAGAGTTGCCTGTGATTTCGACGAAAGCCGAACCCCAGTTCTTTTTCACATAGCGGAAGTCTTCGCCCTTCGCCCCCTTTAAATAACTAAGAACCGAACGCGCATAATCCTCAGGGAATACGGCGCGCAGACCTTTGTGCACAAAGGTCTGGCAGCGCACATAATCCATCCACCGCTCGTTGACCAAACCTTCTGTGGCTGCCTGGTCAGCCCCCTGCAGGGCCGCATAGGCTAATTCACCGCGGGCTTCAGAGAGGTTCATACCCCAGTGAATGCGCTCTAAATTGCGGGAATAGATTTGAGAATAGTGCGGGAAGGAGAAGATGGCGGCATTCGGATAATGCAGGGCGTTACAGATGGCCGAAGGATGATCAATGCGCTGTTTTCGCATGCTTTCGGCGGTACCCCACAGGATGCCACTGCCAATTCCGAGCGAGGCGCCAACGGTGTTGGCTTCGGTCAGGTGTTCTGAGCCGTGCAGCGAGTTCGGGTTCTCGGTTTGGGCCTTGTAAAAGTATTCCGCCATGCCCTGAGGCGAGGTCTTTCCTGCGACAGCCAACCCGCGTGAATCCACGGGGCAGTGATACGATTGATCATGATAAACGGCATCAGAACCATAATCCTGGATGTATTCCTTGACCCAGTCGAGGAACCAACGTTGCCAGTCGGGTTGCCCCAGATGATGTTGATCAACAAGCCCTACGGGTTTGGCGTCACCTTCCTGGAAGACGGAGATGGTTTCGGCCTTGTTGTGTGCCGTTACGGCTGCTTTTTCCCGATCGTTCTTAGGGGCGGGTGCCCACATGATCATGGGCTGAAGATAGGCCATCATTTTCGGGCCCTTCTGTTTCCAGTATTTCATGTCCTCTTTGAAACCCTTGTACGGGGTGTTATTGGCGTGGTTCTGGTCGAAGCCCTCCGCCCGGATGACAGCGGCGAAAGTGATGGTGCGGTCAAGGTTGGAGGAAGCGAAGTATTTATCAATCATGTCCACCCACGCCTTATTGGCATTCACGCCGCCATTGACGAAGCTGATCTGTTTCGTCCAATCCGGGCGGGGGGCGATTTTGACATTGTTCTGCCGCCAATCCCGGAAGCGTGCCACCGCCTGGCTCCAGCCCTTGTCAAACGCCTGAATACGCCAGGTCACGGAGCCTGCTTCCTTCAGCTTGTCGAACGGGGGAATATTCATGCCAGTGAAGGAAAAGCTGAGACCCTCCTGATTGATGAGATAGTCCAGGTATTTGTAGTATTTGAGTTCCGGGTCCTGGCTCCAGACGGCCACGGCACCTTTTTTGTAGCCATTGAAGGCGATAAAAGCATAGTCCCAATAGCCGCCCCACTGGTTTACCCACAGCATTGGTTGCATGTTACGATCAAGTTGAAGGCCATCGAAGATGGGGGCTTCGGCCGTGATGGCCGGGCCTAACGCGGAAACCGTCAGTGAACTGGAATAGACGCCTTTGCGCGGACTTTTCGCGAGGGGCGTTACCAACAGGTCGCCCGTGGCCGCATCAATAGCTAATTCCAGCGCCAGAGTTTCATCGGGATATTGTTTGGCGCCATCGGTCAGCCCCTTGTAGGAGATGGTGGCAGAGGAGTCGTTGGTGGTGATGACTTCACATTTGCTGGCGGCGGAAGGGGAGTGATGGCTTGGCCAGGTAGATTCGGCGGAATGTTCCCACCAGGGCCACTTATAAAGCTTGGCCGCCGATTCACGCTCGAGAACGGTGGCCTGGGATCCAAGGCCGCCTGGCAGATGAGGAACGATTTTGTTCAAGTCGGCATAAGGATCAAGGTATTCTTCGTTTGTGAGTTTGTTTAGAATGCTCACCACCACGCCGTCGCGGATGTCAACTTGATAGCGGTCGGTTGTAATTCTCGCCCCGCGTTCGGTTGGGGAAATCCCGCCCCAGCAGGCGGCGCAATTGATGACCAAACTTGCCGACAACATAGACATCGCAACTGATCGTTTCACTGTAAACCCCCCAAACAAATATTTTGGATACAAGACTGTGATAGACTAACAGACGGCCGCGTAGCTTGTCAACCGGAAGCTTTTGAAATATATGAGAAGAGATTATTCCTTTACAAGACTGTGCTAGACTAATAGACTACTACGAATCTTGTCAAAGGAAATCTCCTGAAATGAATAAAAAAGCGATTCATACTCGGCGACATGAACGTTTGGCTGATGAACTCCGCAGTACCGTTAAGGCCGCCCAACCGGGTGAGCGGATTGATTCCATGGAAGTCATCGCCGCCCGGTATGATGTCAGCATCAACACGGCTCGAATGGCCCTCGTTTTGCTGCAACACGAGGGGTGGGTCCGGTTACGGCATGGAAGTGGATGTTATGTCAGTCGGCCTGAGTCACCCGTAAAAGGGCGGTCAATAGCGATTCTTTCAGAATACAATCTACTGCTTTCACCCCGCAGTTCCGTTTTCTCTCACATTATGAACGAGCTACGCTTGTTTCTTGACACCAAAGGCCACTCTTCCCGCCTTTATATCGGACATACAGTACTGCAAGGAATGCAGTCTGCGACCTTCACTTGCTCGGATTTTCTAGAAGATCTGGCCTTGGACCGAGTCAGTGGGGTCGCCGCACTGGCCACCCTCCCTATCTATTCCTGGACCGAGGAGGTGAGAACGAAAGGGATCCCCATTGTGGCAACGGGGCCATGGAACGAACGCTTTAGCGGTGTGGTGGATCTGGATTGCGTCAGTGCGATACGTGACGCCATTCTGGGGTTTTTCGAAACTGGGCGACGGCGCCCCGCGTTCATCGGGTGGGATAAAGAAAGCAGCCGCATATTCAGCCAGGTCTTGGGTGAGTTTGGAGTGACCCCTAATCCCAACTGGATAAAAGTTGGCCTGCAGCCCTTGGAGTTGGGTGCCGGATGGGATGATTTCCGCGAAATCTGGGCTCGCAGCGGCGAAAAGCCTGATTGCGTCCTTTTCGGTGACGACTTCCTGTTTCAGGATGCCTTGTCGGCCATTCAAGCCTGCGGTGTGAACATTCCCGGCGAGTTAGAGTTAGTCGTATTGGCCAACAAAGGCTTTTCCCTGCCGCAGCCCTTCCCATTTGTGAGGATGGACTGCGATCCGGAAGAGTAT
>JBAXJV010000261.1:0-4430 GCA_037137675.1 bacterium
ACAACGCCGGATTGTTTGGTTCAGCAGAGCGTGACGTCACTTCACTGCTTGATCCGTCTATGGCAAAATCCGGGACATAGCGCAGTACTCTGACCGTGAATGGCGTCGCCGCGCCAGCTGGCAGATCCGCAGGACGCACGGAATGATCCACGTTCAAGTCAACAGGGAATTCGGCCAGCAGCTTTTTATCCCGCCACTGCACCAGAAGTTTGTCGGCTCCGGAGGTCGCGGCATTCTTTTCATGTAACTCAAGGGTGAACTTTGACAGCCGCACCGAGAAAGGCAGAACAATTGGACCTTCGGAACTCTCGGCCTGTGTGGCAATTTCACCCTCATGCAGCTGGATCACGCCTTTCTGTCCCCAAAGCACACGCACTGCGCCGCCTGCGAGCACCAGCAACAGTCCAATGTGAGTGATAAACGATCCTATCACCCGTGCGCGCACCGCGCCGGTGGTGCGTCTGATCATAATATAGCGACGCGCAGTGCAAGCCGACAGACTGGCGGCGAAAACAAACAGTAAACACACGAACCACCAGGTGTAAAATACCTGTGTCAATCCGATGGCTGACAAAAGTTCCAGCCCACGGCGGGCGTCGGGGTGACGCTCAAGACTGGCAGCAACCTGCTGAGCGCCCTGCGGGATCAAAGTGCCAGCGATGCAGGCAATGGCGATCATGGCCACAACCGTCAGGGCAAACTTCATAGACGCCAACAGAGACAGAACTGCGGCAACCACTCCCGCTTCAGCTCGCAGCCCGCCGGTTTTAGAAGGAGTTTGTACTGGCTCACTCATGTACAGTCGTAACTTTCTTGCATTTGCATGACAGACAGTCCTGAATGGGAGGGGCGGATTACATATCCGCCCTTCCCTCCAGGTTGAGAAACACCTACCGGCCTTATCTCACTTTTTGACAGCGGGGTCCGGGTGTTTGATCTTCTCGTAAGCCTGCTCCGGATCGAAGCCGACCTTCTTGCCGTCCTTGGTCGTATAGCGGTCTGCCTTCCAGGCGGGAGACTGATCGTTGTGGCAGAGCGTGCAGCTCTTGGCGGCGGGGTAGATCAAACCGCCTGCAATGGACTGCGCGCGGTCAGCCATCACGGTCTTAGCCTTGTAGTTCTTTCCGGGTCCATGGCACGACTCGCAAGTCACACCATCTTCGACCGCGACCTTGGCGGCCGCCTCCCCCACGGCTTTGACCTGAAGTTCCTCGGTGAAATTATAGGCCGTCGAATGACATTTCAAACACTTGCCGCTCTTCTGGGGATCAGCCACGCCGACCTTCGCACCCATTGCCTTGGCCTCGGGCGTTCCCAGTGACTCGATTGCCTTGGCATGCGGACTGGCCTGCCAGATTCCGAACTGATTGCCACCCTCCGCCTTCTTGTGACACATAGCGCAGGTTTTCGTGCCGATGTACAAAGACGCATCCCGCTCTGCGGCCATACCATTCAAGACCATGCCGCCAACCAACGCCGAACCTAAAACGACCGTCAAACCAATCATTCTTTTCATTCGACTTCCTTACTTTTTTGCGCACTAAACGCACAGCAAAAGATTCCACCCGCCAAGGCGGAATACGCACGAATTGAATGAGAAATAATACCGCAAATAATCGTTGTTAATCAAGTTCTAAAGTCAGTTCAAAAGACACCATCCGTACGTCAGGGACGCATGGCCATCGCTGGAATAAAAAGAGGGCTAAACTGCCGGTAACCCGCACTCCATTTGGCATATAACTGACAGGCTACAGGCTGTTAAACTGTCATGAAAACACATTATCTCCCGGTTCTGATGGCGGAAACGTGCCTGACCAACATGTGCCAGCCTTCATCCACAACGCCAATTAATGCTTTCCAAATCGGAGATATCTCAGATGGAGGCGACGCTACAGATCGCGATGGCGCTACAGATGGAGTAGTAGCTGCAGGCGGAGTGGTGAATGCAGACGGGGGTGGTGCTGCAGCACTTGCTATATAACCTCTCGTTCCGCAGCGGGAACATGCACGGGTCTTACGCAGATCATCGAATGCTGCGGAGGTTACCGTATGCAAATTCCCGTTTTCGCGCACAAGTGCTGGCACGCCCGCGTACCAGGTTACTCCCCACCCCTTGCAGTCTGGACAAAGCACTTTCCCATTCGGACACTCCAGGATTTTGAACGCCCGTCGTCTGCATACGGGACACGTTTCCCTGACATCCGACGCTGGAAGTTTCCGCCGCATCACGTAATACCCTTCCCCACCGCAGCACGGGCAATCAATTCGCATCGAAGTAGACGCTGACGTCGCAACACCGCCGGCAGCAGACGGTTCCGAAGCCAGCTCTTTCTCGCGATTTCCGTCCAGCGCATGTTTTGCATGATAGGCGGCAAAGTCATCAGCAAAAAAACGCACCCGGCTGGCGGACATCATCGCATTTCTCGAACATCCAACCACCATCCCGTTATTTTCGATCACCACTGAGCTTCCCGACACTTCCACTAAACGACCGGTCATCTCACTGCCGTTACTAAGGCTTAATTTTACCACCGTGTTGGATGCTGGTGGTGTAAAGCGCTGCAGGTATTCCTGATAGCCGGCGGCATAATTATCAGCTTGCTCAGCGCCCGCTCCATGGCCTCCCGTGGTCGCGTCTACGTCGCTGAGGACAGCCTGTGGCTTTGCGCCAAGAAGCAATGCGCTCCGTCCTTCACCACTAACACCAGCGCGGCCTGCCACCTCGCAAATTCCCAAGCGTAGCGCAAGGCGATGTCCAAAAAAACAGAGCCCCACAGCCAATCCGGAAAAAAACAAGACTTTAGCCAAAAAAATGCTGACGACCGAAAGGCCTTTGACAAAAGGCTGCAGTAATTCACCAAGGGGGCGTCTGCGTTTACTGATTGTTGAAGTCCTCTGTCCAGTTGCGAGATTGAAACCACAACTGACGCAAAGCAAAGCATCCCCGGATATTTGGACGTTGCACGCAGGACACGGACGCGTCTTCAAGCGGAGCGGTGATGATGACGCCACGTTTCTAATTGGTTCGCATCCAGACACAGGATTCTTGATGTTGCCGCCGTCCGCATAACTGACCCCGCACTGCTGACAGAAACGGTCTTTAGAGCGACGCTTCGCCTTACATTCAGGACAGCAAAGAGCCGCCCGCTTGTTAAGAAATCCAGTCCAATACGACATGTATCCCCCTTGCCTGCTCAGTCAAACCTAAGCCCATTTGAACAATACACCGTCATTTATTACCTGTCACGATTTAATGCGATTTAGTCGTTGTCGCCACAGCTTGACAGAGTGTGTTTTTCAGGGCAGGTTACATTTTGATGCCACTGGAAAACGCTGATTCTTTTATGAAAACTAAAATGAAATATCGCGCCTTGATCGTGCTGCCCATCATCTGCATCGCGGCCCTTTTACTGGCTTTGTGGAAACAGCAGGCCAACCTTTCTCAAATCAAGCAGGATTATCTTCTGTTGCAGAAGCAGCGCGAGCAGTTGCAGCTGGATCTGACAAGCGCCCGCGCCGATGTCAGTCGTCGTCAACTCGCTCCGTCACAGGCACATACTCAAGCAGCGCAGGACACACAGGATCACAGCCTGGATGACTCCACGCTTCAGCTGTCGGCACTTCAGCCGACAAAGCTTCAACCGGAAACGCCGCCGCCGGTGTCGGAACCGAACCGGCTGACGCTGGCCGGTGTCGAAGCGCGTCCGGTTGCTGGCGGAATTGAGGCCGGCCTGAAATTTACTCCGCGCACAAATGGCCCGCTCGGCCACGTAGCGCTGGTTGTACGAATGCCCAGAAATGTTGAGGCCATAATTATTGATCTGAAGCCAGCCGGGGCGGCGACCTTTTCTGACAGCAACAAGACCATCTCTGAAAATGGCAAGTTTGCCTGTTTCCAAGGCACGTTGGGAGAGGAAACAAACATCCAATTTACGCTTTCAGTCTCCGCGCCTGTCACAGCCGATGTGCGTGGGACGCATGGCATTGGAGCCTTCCAACTCGAGGTTCAGCCGACAGGCGCCAAAGTTTCCGGCAGGTGATAAGCGCCGCAAAACCAGACTGGGACCACCTCAAGGCTTCTGGGTAGCGCCTGTTTTCCCTCCGCTTGCGCGCAAGCGGAGTTTGGCGCTCGGCGTGGCCTCATGGCAGTCGTAGCAGATATTGACACTGACCCTTCCCCCAAAGCGATTGTGATAGTCAGGCCAGACGTTTTGATGCACCAGCAGGCTGCTCCCGCCTGCATGGCAAACCGCACACTGATCGGCTGCTGGCGTTCCGGGATGGCAGGAATAGCAGTGAGTGGTCTGCCAGCCAGCGGCATGGGGGTTGGGATGGCCCGCTATCCCTCCGGCATGACAAACATTGCATTTCTCCGCTTCGGGCGTGCCCGCATGACAACTGTTGCAGTGACTGCTGCGCCAACCGGCTGC
>JBAXJV010000262.1:0-4427 GCA_037137675.1 bacterium
ATTTTCAAATGCTCCAAAACTTCTCATAAACGCTCATCGCCATTCCAATGATTTAATGACCGTTGCGCGCGGCCGTGTGCCGCTCGTGATCCATATTCTGGCTCCCAATTTCCGCCCGGTGCAGATCACGCAGGATCTTGCCAATTTCTGGGCAAATGATTATCCGGCCGTCAAAAAAGCACTTCAGCGTCGTTATCCCCGCCACCCATGGCGCTAAGCGTTTTAATTTGATTTTACTACCCCCACCAGTGTAAGTTCCGTCAAACCACAAAGGAGTTCAGCCATGCCTCGACGCGACGACATCCACAAGGTTCTGATTATTGGCTCCGGCCCGATCGTCATCGGACAAGCCTGCGAGTTCGACTATTCCGGCACGCAGGCCTGCAAGGCCCTGCGCGGGCTGGGCTACAAAATTGTGCTGGTTAATTCCAACCCCGCCACCATCATGACCGATCCCGGCATGGCGGACGCCACCTACATCGAACCGCTGAACGTGGAACGGATCACTCAAATCATCGAGAAGGAACGGCCCGATGCGTTGCTGCCAAACCTGGGCGGACAGACCGGCCTGAACCTCTCATCCGAACTGGCCAAAGCGGGTGTGCTCGAAAAATACGGCGTCAAAGTGATCGGGGTAAATCTGGATGCAATCGAGCGCGGCGAGGACCGGCTCGTATTCAAAGAGACCATGAAGGGACTTGGCATTGATATGCCGGAGAGCGATCTGGCCTATTCGGTGGAGGAGGCCGAAAAGGTCGCTGACAAGCTCGGCTATCCTGTTGTTATACGGCCAGCCTATACCATGGGCGGCACGGGAGGCGGACTGGTCTACAATGTCGAAGAACTGCGATCCGTCTGCAGCCGCGGGCTCACCGCCTCATTGATCGGCCAGGTGCTGGTTGAGGAATCCGTGCTCGGCTGGGAGGAACTGGAAGTCGAGGTTGTGCGTGACGCCAAGAACCAGATGATCGTGGTCTGTTTTATTGAAAACATAGATGCCATGGGCGTACACACGGGCGACTCGTTCTGCGCGGCGCCAATGCTGACCATTTCGCAGGAGGTGCAGGACAAGTTAAAGAACTACGCATTCCGCATTGTGGAGTCCATCGGCGTGATCGGTGGCACAAACGTCCAGTTTGCGCATAACCCCCAGACCGGACGGATTGTAATCATCGAGATTAACCCGCGCACCTCCCGTTCATCGGCCCTGGCCTCCAAAGCTACCGGCTTTCCCATCGCGCTGGTATCGGCCAAACTTGCAGGCGGCCTGACGCTCGACGAAATCCCTTACTGGCGCGACGGCACGCTGGAGAAATATTCCCCCTCGGGAGATTACGTGGTCATCAAATTCTCCCGCTGGGCCTTCGAGAAGTTCAAGGGCGTGCAGGACAAATTGGGGACGCAGATGCGCGCCGTGGGCGAAGTGATGAGCATCGGCAAAAACTACAAGGAGTCCTTTCAAAAGGCTATTCGCTCGCTCGAAAACGGGCGGCACGGCCTGGGCTTTGCAAAAGACTTCAATCGCAAATCGCTGCCTGAATTGATGGAGCTGCTGCGCGAACCAACCAGCGAACGCCAGTTCATCCTGTATGAGGCGCTCCGCAAGGGCGCGGATATTGACGAGCTCTTCCGGCTGACGGCTATCAAAAAATGGTTCCTGACTCAGATGCAGGAGCTGGTGGACCTGGAGCAGCGCCTGCTTGCCTACAAGGGCGCACTACCGCCGGACGATCTTTTGAAGCAGGCCAAACAAGATGGCTTTGCAGACAAATATCTGGCCACGATATTGCGCGTTTCCGAAACGGCCATCCGTGAAAAGCGCCTGGCCATCGGCTGCCTGGAGGGCTGGCATGCCGTACCGGTCAGCGGCGTGGAAAACGCCGCCTATTATTACTCGAGCTACATTAAATCCGACAGCTCCAGCGCATCGTCAAATCGCAAAAAGATCATGATTCTTGGCGGAGGTCCGAACCGGATCGGACAGGGCATCGAGTTCGACTACTGCTGCGTGCACGCAGCTTTTGCCCTGCGTGAATTCGGCTACGAAACCATCATGGTCAACTGCAACCCGGAAACCGTGTCCACAGACTACGACACCTCCGACAAGCTCTACTTTGAGCCGCTGACCGTGGAGGATGTGATCAGCATTTACGAGAAGGAAAAACCCGCAGGCGTGATCGTGCAGTTTGGCGGCCAGACCCCGCTCAACATCGCGGCTGATCTGGAGCGCGCCGGAGTGAAAATCCTCGGCACCAGCATTGAGGCCATCAACATCGCCGAGGACCGTGACCTGTTCCGCATGAAAATGGACCGGCTCGGCATACCGATGCCCGAGTCCGGCATGGCCGCCACGATCGAAGAGGCTATCGTCATTGCACAGCGGATCGGATATCCGCTGATGGTCCGGCCATCCTTTGTGTTGGGCGGGCGCGGCATGGAGGTCGTGTATGACGAATCCATGCTGCGGGAATATGTCGGCAAGGCAGTGGGTGTGACACCCGACAAGCCCCTGCTGATTGACCGCTTTCTGCAGGAAGCGCTGGAGTGCGAGGCGGATGCCCTGTGCGACGGGAGCGAGGTCTTCGTCCCGAGCGTGATGGAGCACATTGAACTGGCAGGCATTCACTCGGGCGACTCAGCTTGCGTGATTCCACCGGTAACTATTCCCGAAAAGCACCTCAAAACGATCACGGATTACACACGCCGCATCGCGCAGGAGCTCAAAGTTGTGGGGCTTATGAACATGCAGTACGCCATCGAGCAGGATAAGGTGTATGTGCTCGAGGCCAACCCGCGCGCCTCACGCACTGTGCCGCTGGTCTCCAAAGTCTGCGGAATGTCCATGGCCCGCGCCGCTACGGAGCTGATGCTTGGCCACAAACTGGCGGACTTGAAGCTCAAGCACAAAGTTTTCAAGCACTTTGGCGTCAAGGAGTCCGTCTTCCCGTTCGACAAATATTCTGAAGTGGATCCCGTGCTGGGTCCTGAAATGCGCTCCACTGGCGAGGTGCTGGGAATGGCGGACAATTTCGGGCTGGCTTTTTTCAAGGCGGAAGAGGCCGCCACCCCTGCCCTGCCACGCGAGGGCACGGTCCTGATGAGCCTGATTGAAAAGACAGCCGTTGCGCTGGAGGTTGGCAAAGCCTTCGTGAAACTGGGCTTCCAGATCAAAGCTACGCAGGGCACACAGGCCTATTTCAGCAAGCACGGCGTGGCTTGCGAGCTAATCAATAAACTCACTGAAGGCCGTCCCAACATCGCTGACGGCATCATGAATAAACAGATCCAGCTCGTCATCAACACCCCCGCCGGGAAAAAGAGCCTGACCGACGATTCCTATATCCGTAAAACCGCAATCAAGTACAAGGTCCCCTACATTACCACGCTGGCGGCAGCGCGTGCCGCAGCCAGAGGGATTGAGGCGGCCAAGATGAGCGGTAAAGGCGGCGTAAAATCACTGCAGGCATATCACGCCGAAATCCTTTGAAAATCCGGGCAGCACATGCTTGATGGACATGTTCACATTTTTACGGACAGCACCATAAACACAGCTGCACTGCAGCCTGAGTTGAAACGTGCCGGAACGGATGGCGGAGTCTTACTTTCTCTGCCGCCAGCCGCATTTCCGTATTTACAGACAACCCTGATTTCAACTCGCGAGCGCCTGGACAACCTCTTTGATTGGGCAGCCGCAGCTCCCGGCTTTTATCCATTCTATTGGATTGACCCGCTGGAAGAGGACGCCCGTGAACAGGTAACTCTGGCGGTACAACGCGGGGTGGCTGGTTTCAAGGTGATCTGCAACCGGTACTATCCCGGCGATGACCGCGCCATGCGGGTTTTTCGTGACATCGCGGCGGGCGGTAAACCGATCCTCTTTCATTCGGGCATTTTGTGGGACGGCGCGCCATCTTCGAAATTTAACCGCCCGGCGGAGTTTGAGGCGCTCGCGGACCTTCCGGAACTTCGCTTTGCGATGGCGCATATCGCCTGGCCGTGGTGCGATGAGTTAATCGCCGTCTATGGCAAGCTGGCCAACGCCCGCCAGCGACGCCCCGATTTATCGGCCGAAATGTTTATTGACCTGACGCCGGGAACGCCGCCCGTTTACCGGCACGATGTGTTGACGAGACTGTTTCAGACCGGCTATCCGGTTGCGCAGAACGTTTTTTTCGGAACCGACAATAACGTCTCTGATTACAATGCAGAATGGGCCTGCGAATGGGTGGCACGGGACAATGCCATTTACAAGGAATTGCAGCTGCCGCACGAAACGATAGCGGACATCTACGCTGGCAACCTCATGCGGTTTCTTTGCGGCGCCCGTTGAACGTAATACGCACCGGCTGCTCAAAACCCGGCCCCGGTTGAATAACCGCTTCAAGCCCGCGCGGAGCGCGGACATCAAGCCAACTGCCGCCGCGCCC
>JBAXJV010000263.1:0-4396 GCA_037137675.1 bacterium
CGGCCCGCGCGATGATCACTTCCGTGTCTGGCCGTTCTATGGCTGGTCGAGCGTGTCCGCCGGCAAGGTCCAGCGTGAGTTCGTGTTATGGCCCCTCTGGGCACAAGTGCATTACAGCTACCCCGAATCCAAAGGTGACGGCTATGTGCTGTTTCCGATTTACGGCCACATGAAGTTGACTGACCAGGAAACCTGGTGGGTGCTGCCGCCGTTCTTCCGGCACACGCGGAGTGCGCGGCAGTCGCTGAGTTACTATCCATGGCCGTTTGTCCAGATCGCTCACGGTGAAACCGAAAAGCTTTGGGTTTGGCCCTTCTATGGCTCCAAGCAGTGCCACGGAGATAAAAGCCAGTTTGTTTTGTGGCCGTTCTATGCGGATGCCGTGCGGCCGCTGGGCGCGTCCACCTGGTCCCGCTGGCGTATTTTTCCATTCCTTTACTCAACGCATGTAACTGATCCCGCCAGGGGCAGCGCCCCGGCTGCGGTTTCGGCAAGTGTTTTTAAGTTTTGGCCGTTGGCCGAGCGGAAACGGCAGGGTGACGACGTCCGCTTGCGTTTCCCGTCGCTTTGGCCAGCCAACGATATGGAGCCGATCGAGCGCAACCTGGCGCCACTTTGGACGCTTTACGATTACCGGTGCGAGGCAGGCAATCGCGAGACCAGCGTGCTTTGGGGGGTTTATAGGTCAAAGCGGTCAGTGGATGGCGCCGTGCGCGGGCACCTGTTGCCGTTTTACGGCTGGGCGCGCGATCCGGCCCGTGCGGTGCGTTCCTGGTCGTTGCTCGGAGGCTTGGCGGGATGTCGACATGAAGGCGAAAAACGGTTATATAAAGCACTGTTTTTCTTGAAGTGGGGGAATTGACAGCGTTGATTACCAGAGAACCAGTTTATCGCCCGCCTGCCGATACGCGCCGCTCTGAGCTGGGGCGCCGCGTGCTGGACCTTGTACGCAATTGCGGGCAGGCCCTGCTGTTGCTGGCCAGCGCAATCGGCTGTATGCGCTTTATATTTCAGGACCGCTCGCGGGACCGGATTGTCCAGCAGATGTTCGCCTGCGGGATCAAGAGTCTGGGTGTGATCACCATCGTGGCCATGTTTACAGGCATGATTCTGGCGCTGCAGACCGGGATCGAGCTGCGCAAATTCGGGCAGGAGGTCAACATCGGCGCGGCCGTTATGGTCTCGCTGCTGCGCGAAATGGGGCCCTTCATGACCGCCTTGATTCTGGCGGCGAGCGTGGGTTCGTCCTTTGCCGCACAGATGGGCACGATGACGGTTTCCGAGGAAATCCCGGCGCTTGAATTGATGTCCATAGACCCCGTGAAGTTTCTCGTCATGCCGCGGCTGATTGCGATGGCTGTTATGACGCCGCTGCTTTCCTTTTATTGTTGCATCCTGGGGGTGATTGGCGGCGGCATCGTCGGCGCGACGCAACTGGGGGTTTCGTGGACTTCCTACATTGACAACGCCACGCGCTACGCCGAAAACAAAGACCTCTACGTGGGGCTGCTGAAGGCGTTTTTCTTCGGTATTATAATCACGATCGTCGCTTGTCACGAGGGGTTTGCAACGCGGCAGGGCGCCGTTGGGGTGGGGCGTGCGACGCGACGCACGGTCATCCTCTCCTTTCTGCTGATTTTAGTAGTTGGCTATATTGTCACCCGAATCTTCTATATATGATCCGCTTTGAACATGTGCGCAAGTGGCTTGGCGATCACTGGGTGCTCGAAGACGTCAGTTTCGAGATCCAGCGGGGCGAGATATTTTTTATCGTAGGCCCGTCCGGCACCGGGAAAAGCGTGACCCTGCGGCACATGGTGAGGTTGCTGACCCCCGATGACGGGCGCGTCATGATTGGCGAGGACTGCGTGAGCACGGCTCGCGGCCGGGAGCTGGAGCGTATCCGGACGCGCTTCGGCGTGCTTTTCCAGAGCGGCGCGCTTTTGGAATGGCTGACCGTGGCCGAGAACGTGGCTCTGCCGCTACGTGAACTGACGGAGCTGGAGCCGGCCGCGATCGAAGCGCAAGTTCGGGAAAAATTGGAGCTGGTGGGCCTGCCCGACGCCATGGATAAGTACCCCTCGGAAATTTCCGGCGGTATGCGCAAGCGCGCGGCGCTTGCGCGGGCGATTATTCTAAAACCGGAAATCATGCTTTACGATGAACCGACTTCGGGGCTGGACCCGGTGTCGGCGCGCATGATTGATGCGCTGATCGCCGATATGCAGGCCAAGACGGGAATTACCAGCATCGTTGTTACTCACGATCTGCACAGCGCACTTTCGATTGGCACGCGGATTGCCATGCTTTTCGATGGTCGCGTAATTGAGCTGGCTGAGCCTGCGGCCTTTGTGCAATCACAAGTGTCAGAAGTTTGTGAATTTCTGGATTCGCAGTACATAACCCGCCGGGGTGATTGGGAGAGGAAAGCGCTCTGAATATGCCGCCAAAACGACGCAGTGATATGTCTATGGAGCTGATTGTGGGAACGGTCGCGCTGATGATTCTGCTGGCTATGGCCTATTTCACGATTGTTGTCGGCCGGCAGGCTTTCTGGCGTAAGACCTATCCGGTAGACGTCCGCTTTGAAAACGTTATGGGCTTGCGCGACGGCGATAATGTCGTAATTCGCGGCATGAGCGTCGGCAAGGTTCGCAGTATTTTGTTAGTGAGTAATGAGGTGCTGGTAGTCAGCGACCTTGAACGGGAGATGGTGTTCCGCCGCGACTATCGCATTCGCGTCGTCTTCACGTCGGTGCTGGGTGGCCGGCAGCTCGAAATCAATGAAGGCAGCCCCGCTTCGCCGTTGCTGCCGCCCGGCGTCCGCCTGCACGGTGAGCAGCCTGTGGATTTGATTGATTCTGCCAACGCAATGGTAAGCGACGTTCGCAACATGATCAACGAAGGCGGAGTCGCAAGCAATCTGGCCGCCACGATTGCCAACCTTAAAGGTATTTCAGACCGTCTCAAAAATGGCGAAGGTACTATCGGGCGCCTGCTTGGCGAGGAGGGTTTATACCTGCAATTCCAAAGCACGATGAAAGATGCTGGCGAAGTGCTGGCGCAGATTAAGACGGTTACGACCAAGCTGAGCCAGGGCGAAGGAACGGTGGGTAAGCTGCTGATGGATGACCGCGTTTACAAGGATATTGAAAAAACCACTACAAATTTGCGTGAGCTCACTGATCGCGTCAATGCCGGGGAAGGCACGCTCGGGAAGTTGCTGTCGAAAGATGACAGCATGTACCAGAATCTCTCTGCGACCGCCTGTTCGCTTTCAAATATCACCGCTCACATTGAACGCGGCGATGGACTGCTGGGCAAGCTCATCACCGACAATCAGATGGCTGACGATGTGAAGCAGGCAATTCAAGAATTGCGCGCCATGATCGACGACTTTCGCGAGACTTCACCGGTGGTGTCGTTCTCCAGTTTTCTGTTTGGCACATTCTGATCATAACATGCGCTGTTTACGCACCCAGTCCCCACGCCGGCCGCGCGTGGCGGTGACGATCGGCGACCCTGCCGGCATCGGGCCGGAAATCGCCCTGCGGCTTGCAGCGATGCCGCGACTGCCGGGTGTGCCGCTGCTGGTGGGCGACGTCGCGGTGCTGCGCCAATGCGCCTCCACCTTACGCCTGCCGTTGCCTGCCCTGGTGCTGTCCGCGCGTCGCGTGCTGACTGATGGGCTTCCATCGGACTTGAACCGGGCGGCGATTCTGGACTGCGGCGAGTTCGATGGAATGGTCACCCCCGGCTGTGTGGACGCCCGCTGCGGCGCAGCGGCTTATGCCTACCTGATGACTGCGATACGTGGCGTGCAGAAGGGGGTCTTTGATGCGTTGGCTACGGCTCCGCTCAACAAGGCTGCACTGCATGCTGCCGGTGTACGCGAGGCGGGGCATGCCGAAATTCTGGCGCGCGCCACCCGCAGCCGCCATACGGCCATGATGCTCTGGAGCGAATCGCTGTCGTGTGTATTCGTCACTTGTCACATGGCGATGCGCGACGTTGCCGGCGCGCTGACGATCGAACGCGAAGTCTGGACGACCGGACTCCTGCACGCAGCGCTTAAGCGCGTGCTGGGGCGTTCTCCGAGGCTGGCAATGCTGGCGCTCAATACCCACGCCGGCGAAAACGGCGCTTTCGGGCGCGAGGAAATCGAGATTTTAGAGCCCGCTCTGGCCCGCTGCAGGCGTCGCGGGTGGGATGTTGCCGGACCGCTGGTTCCGGACGCCGCTTTTTTGCCGCATTTGCGCAACCGCTATGATGGACTGATCTGCCAGTATCACGATCAGGGTCACATTCCATTCAAAATGCTGGCTTTCGACGAAGGCGTAAACGTGACTCTGGGTTTGCCGCTAGTACGCACATCCGTGGACCACGGGACAGCTTT
>JBAXJV010000264.1:0-4372 GCA_037137675.1 bacterium
TGAGGCCATCCGCAAATTTGCCTGCAACGGCCCCCTCCCGCTGGTGTCCTATGCCGATGTCCGTTATTCCCGCAAGATCCAGACCATTGATGAAGCCAATCAGGAGCTCTTTACTTATGTTAAGGGGCTGAATCTGCATGGAAAGAAAAACACGGAGACCGTAGTCTACGCCATGGGAGGAATGCCAAAAGCGTTTTATGATTTCTATGGCATTTCGCTGGTTGAAAGTGCGGGCCCCCGTGCCTACGTGGACTGGCGTGGTAAATCTCCGGAAGCCTTGACGGCGCTCTGCCAGAAGCTGACGCCGGAGCAACGGGCCAATATTTTCGTGGTCAGCCTGGGCGATGAAATCACATTGATGACACCGACCGGGGCTGCGGCCACCACCGGGTTTGTTGACTATCTCAAGGGTCAGGGAGTAAAGGTCCGGGACGTGGATCCGGATGCCGGCAATGACTGGTCCAAAATTTCCTATTCGCTGGTCGAGAGCTTGAAGCAAAGCAAGCCGGGCCTTTATTACTGGTCGAACCGCTATCACAACCATTACGGGGTCATGGTTCAGAAGCTTTACACTGACGTGCTGCGTCAGAATCTGCCGAACGCGCAGATCGGCGCGAACTTCTCGTGCCATCACGGTGGCGGGGAATATTCCTACCTCGGCGAGGTGTACAAATGGATCAATTGCTTCCGGCAGGATGGCATGACCTTGCCGTGGGCCGAGGACTATGTCTGGCAGGTGCCGGTAGGATCTCCGCAGATGAACTCCATCAACCTCGACCTGTTTCGCGCAGGCAATCGCGGTAAGCCAAACCGCAAAATTATGTACTATGTGATGCCGCATTATCCCGGCAACACGCCGGCCATGTGGCGCCGGCTGTTCTACAACGCGGTCGGGCATGGTGCGACAATTATGAACCTGTTCGAGTTCGATCCCGTTTGGACCGCTTATACCGAAAACCATGTTACCAGTTTTGAAATGTACGCCATGGTGCTCCGAAGCATGCGGGAGCTCGGATTGTACGAAGACATCATTCAGTCCGGCACCAGCTACCCTGCCGCGACAGCCATCTGGTTCAGCGAGACCGGCGACATCTGGCGCAACAATCTGCCATCCTTCGGCGCGGCTAAACGCGCTTTGTATGTGGCTATTCTGGGCCAGCAACTGCCGCTGGATTTTGTGGTTGATCAGGATGCCGCCGAAGGAAACCTGAAGAATTATCAGGTGCTGTATCTGACCGACAACAATGTTTCACGGAGCTCCTCAGAAAAAATCGCGGAGTGGGTGAAAAATGGCGGACGGCTGTTTGCTACTGCAGGCGCGGGCATGTTTGACGAATTGAACCAGCCCAATGCCGTTCTGCGGGAATTGCTCGGCGTGGAGCAGTCCTCGTTGAGTATGCCTGCCGCCGATCAGATCAGCTTCATCAAGCAGGATCTGCCTTTTGCCAAGCCGCTGGATGTGGTGACGCTGAGCCAGACGGGCGCTAAGGTCCCGGTTTTCGGCATCACGGTCAAAGTGAAGGCCGCCAAAGATACCGAAGTGCGCGGCACATTCGGAAACGGCGAGCCAGCGGTGGTTGTTCGAAAAGCTGGCAAGGGCGAAACATTGTATTGCGCCTTCCTGCCGGCCTTAAGTTACTTTAAACCCGCCATTCCTCTCAAACCGCTTGATCGTGGTTCGACGGACGACTCTATGGCGCACCTGATTCCAACGGAATTCGATGCTGCCATGGGCGATCTGATCGGCTCGCCGGCTGCCGGGGTTAAGCGCCCTGTCGTGTCCAGCGAAAGGCTGGTGGAGTGTAACCTGATCCAGTCCAAGGCCGGCACGGCGATCGTGGTTGTCAATTGGAGCGGCAAGCCCGTCAAGGGTTTGAAATTAAGCGTCAACGTTCCCGCACCAACCCGGGCCGTCACTCTTGCAAGCGGTCGTCAAATCTCAGCTGGCAAGGCCGGAAATTCCAGCGAATTTGAGTTTGATCTCGATCTGGCTGATGTTGTGATCATGCGCTGAATAAATTTTGCAAAGGCCGCCCTTCCCGAAACAGGATGGGCGGCAAATAACTTAAGCAAGCGGGCTTTTTTGACAGGATCAACAGGATTAAAGCGATGCCAGAGTTAACCTGAAAAGGAGCAAAGCGCATGAAGATGGAATTTGGTCAGGCCACAGTCATGCTTTGTCTTGCCTCAGGGGTGTGCGCTTTCAGCAGTCTGGCGGACGGGCAACCGCCGCCAGTGCAGAATCAGAACCTTCAACAGGGCGGCTTTTCGAAGGCGCGCATTGAACAGCTTGTTGCGCCTGTCGCCTTGTATCCCGATGCGCTGCTTGCCCAGGTCCTAATGGCGTCTACCTATCCTTCTGAAATAGCCCAGGCTGCCTATTGGCTGCAAGGCAACCCCGACCTCGTTCCCTCTGAGATGAGTTTGGAAATGCAGAGTAAACCGTGGGACCCCAGCGTCAAAGCTTTGGTGGCGTATGCGGGAGTGTTATACAGAATGAACGGGGATATTGCGTGGACACGCGATCTCGGCGATGCGGTTTTGGGCCAACAGAAGGAAGTCCTCGATACGGTTCAACGCTTGCGCGCAAAGGCGCAAGCGGCAGGCAATCTTTCCTCCGGAAAAGACCAGACTGTCAGCGCGCAGCCTGACGACATTCAGATCCAGCCTGCGATTCAGGATCAGGTTTATGTCCCGGCATATAACCCCGCTACGGTTTACGGAAGCGGATGGGGGTATCCTGTCAGGAATTATCCGGGCATCTATAATAATTATGATTCAGCATTTTATTATCACAACTACGGGCTATACGGAAACTGCAGCTGGGGCAATCGCAATCTCTATTTAGACCGCAATGCCTATGCCCGGCTTTATAATTCTGACCAGCAGCTGCAGCGCTCCGTGAATACCGCACACCAGACATGGCAGCATGATCCGGACCACCGCCAGGGTGTGCCTTATTATAATCAGGCAATTGAAAATAAGTATGCGGCTCAGCTGGAGAGCGAACGTAACAACCGGCAGAGCTTTAAGGCCTATTCTCCGGTTGTGGCGACAATGCCGGCAGCTAGGGCGATTTCTCCAACCACTCAGAGGGCTGGCGGCAACGAGCCTGCGGCTGTTCAGCATCTTGAGGGTCAGGCTGCATCAGCACGTCAGGAGAATATGCAGGCAGCTGCGGTCGCAGCGCATCTCGATATTCAGCGCGAGTTAGCCCGGCAGGAAGCATACAGGATCAATGCTTTTAGCGGATTTTCTAATCCGGCATCTGATGATGCTTACAGGAATCGTGGAAATTACAGCAGGAGTACCGGGCGGGTTTATTATGGTGGTGGCGCAGGCCACTACGGCACCGCAGGGAAACATAGATAGGGGCGTATCATTCAGAAAGGAATCAGTGGCCATGGTAAATCCATACGCTGGCAATGCAAAGCTTTTCGTAGTTTTAATCTGTGGAATGGTTTTGAACGGATGCTGCTGCAGCACTGTTAATAGAGCGCCACGGCTTGAAAAACAGCAGACGGTCTTTCAATCGCCAGAGCAAGCCGTGGACGCGTTGCTGGTCGCAGTAAAGAAAAACGATACCAATGCGCTGCTCGGTATATTTGGAGAGGCCGGACGGGGCCTGGTGTTTTCAGGAGATCTCGAGGCCGACAGGACAAGCAGGGCGGAATATCTTCAGGCTGCTTCCGGAAAACTATCTGTCGCTACGCTTGATAACAGAAAGTTTATAGTCATCGGTGAAAAAGCCTGGAGGTTTCCGGTGCCGATTGTCAGCAATGGCAACGTCTGGTTTTATGACACGGCAGAAGGGCTGGACGACCTTCTAAACCGCAGAATCGGCAGAAACGAGTTGCATACGGTTGAAGTCTGCAAAGCTTTTGTAAAAACAAACATGAGGCTTCTCGACTCTCCGCCCGGGGCCGCTGCAGTCAATCATTGGATAATAAACACACCCTCTCCCGGTAATGGATATTTGTTCAAAAGGCTTGCTACACAGGGGAACTCCGCTCCCGGCGGAAAAATGAATTATATGGCAGACGAAGGAACGGCCAAGGGGTTTGCCCTGCTGGCCTATCCCGCTAGATACGGAGAAAGCGGCGTCATGACCTTTATTGTCAGTCACTTCGGTATTGTGTACGAAAAGAATCTTGGCAAAAAAACTCCGGACAGCGCAAAGAAAATAAACACATATAATCCTGACGCCACATGGGCGCCGGTTTTCGGGGAGTGATCTTCGGGAATTCCGAACTCCCTCAGGCCCACCCCCCGGACTGTTTCCTCCCCGGCTTTATTCCGTCGCGAGTGATCACAAAGATCGCGAAAGAAAGACAATAGAAGATACAAAAGCAGAGCCGCCTTCTGTTTTGTA